>JAGAEW010000091.1 GCA_017612935.1 Oscillospiraceae bacterium | reverse complement strand
CGCGTCGGGCTCGAACTTGCCGTTCTCACCCTTGAAGATACCGGTTTCATAGGCCCAGATTGCAGGCTTCTCGAAGAATCTGCCGGCGGGAACGTCGCTGTAGGGGTTCTCAATGCTGGGCTCGGGACAGCCGACGGTTCTCCACAGGAAGGTGATGATCTGGGAGCGCAGCAGGGTGGATTCCGGCTCGAACTTCGTCTTGCTCGTACCGTTGGTGATCTGAGGATCGTTGTGGTATGCCCACAGCATGGCATCATAGTAGTATCTGCCCTGCACCGCATCCTTGAAGGGATTCTCGGTGGAAGCGGGTTTGGGCTGACCCACTGCATTCCACAGGAAGCGGACGGCCTGACCGCGGGTCACGGTATCATTGGGAGAGAACTTGGTGCTGGAGGTACCGTTCGTGACCTTGGGATCCTGGGTGTAGGCCCAGTCAATGGCGGCGTGCTCCACGGTGCCGTATTCAGGCATATCCTTGAAGCATTCGCAGGGACAGGGCAGCGCGGCGATTTCGGCGGTCTTCTCGTCCGTGTACTCCTTGCCCTCGAACGTAAGCTTTGCAGTCAGCTTCTTCTCGCCGACCACGTGGGCAGCGGCTTCCTTGATAACTTCCTCGCTGATCTCAGCTTCGAGGCTCTGCACATCGCCGCACTCGCAGCTAAACCTGGCAGTTGCCGCAGTCAGCTCCTCGTTCCAGCTCCACAGGGGCTGCCCATAGGAATGTCCACGGGGTGCCGCGCCCGCTTCGGTATAGCTGTCTGCGCATCGGCTACAGGTGTAGATCACATAGCCGCTCTCCGTGCAGCTCGGTGCCACAATCTCTTCCTGATAATCATGGCCGAGAGGATCGAGCACCACCTTTTCCTTAAAAGCACAGAGCTGGCAGACCCGGAATTCACTGCCTGCGCTGAGGCAGGAGGGTTTGTTCTCCGTCTGCCAATCGCCGAAGACGTGCTGGCAGCTTATCTGCTCCTTCAGGGAGCAGGTAAACCAATAGCTTCCCTTTACGGCAGCGTACAGGGTAATCGGTGTCTGCTCGCTGCTGTAGCAGCAGAACAGGCCCTTCTGGAGATTGTATTGCAGTGAGTAGGCCGGGAACTCCACGTTGCGGATCACCGGGTTCTGACCCTCCATGGAAATGCTCCATCTGGACTTATCCGTGTTAGAGGATGTATAGGTGGTCATGCCGTCAGCAGCAGACTTCATGGCGAGATAGTAGTTTTTGACAAACATTTTGACGGTATAGCTATCATCTTTTGTAGCGGCAATCTCAAAGCTCAGCTCCTCCGGCACGTTCAGAAGAACACCGTTGTCCAGCACGCAGCCGAGCTTTGCAAGATCCACAACCGCAGCATTTGTGGCAACACTGTTGCTGACAACGCTGCCGTCGGCGTTGAGGGCTTTTTCTCCCTGATAGGCCAGCACATAACGGCCTTCCCAGGAATCAGGCCTCTGGGTCACCTGCGTATAGCGTTCCCCTTCCAGGCCATCCTCCGTGATAAAATAGCGGAACAGCGCATAAAGGGTCGTCTCTGCTTCAGTAAGACGGAGGGAAGAACCGGGCTTCAACAGAACCGGACGGGTCCTGCTGTCCTCGTCAACCGGGGCCGTAGTCCACCCGATAAAGCGGTAGCAATGGGCGTCGGCCCGGGGACTGCCCACCGGGCTTGGCAGCACAAGCTCTTCGCCGGTGTAGGTAGACAACTCCTCGCAGCGCATGCCCTCCGGAACTGAGAAGTGGAGGATTGATCGGGGCCGCGGCGAAAAGTTGATTTGAATGGTACAGTTGGATTCCGCCGTAACGGTAAAGCGGTTCCCAGCCTGAAGCACCTGCGCTGTTCCGTCAAGGATCTCAAATCCCGCAGCATAATATCCTTCCCGGGCAGTGGCGATAATCCGATTGCCCGAAACGGAAACCGTTCCCCATTCTTCGTTATTGCTCAGGGCGTGAATCGCAAACTGGCTGAACAGGGTCCAGGTGGAATAGACGCTTTGAACCGCATCCACGTTCCCGTGGCCGGGATATTCGTCCTCCGAGGAAACGCAAATCGGGAAAGCCACGTGGTTGGCCCTTGCCTGCGCCTCGCTCATGTAGCTGTAGACGGGGTCCCAATCGCCGTGCAGCTCCTTTGCGTGGGCAACGGCATCGGCAAATGGCTCTCCGTCCCGAACGGCGCCGAGAATCGATTTCATATACGCTACTTCACCGTTAAAGGTGACGCTTTGAGAATATCCCCAAACCGTCTCAACTCCTCTTTCCCGCAGGGGCTTAAACATTCCGTCCGTCGCCATGCCGAGACAGATACCCATATAAAGCAGACTGTGGGGCGCGTCCTTCGACATATGATTTGATATGCAGGTACCGGAGACATAGGCATAACCGGGACCCTTCAGGCAGTGGTAGTAGGTTCCGTAGGGCCCGTTCTGGGGCTGGGTATCCTGAGCCGTAATTCCCTCGCTGGTGGTCAGGCAAAGGTAGGAGCAGTTGGCGCGGGAGGTGAAATCGTTATATCCGTTATAATCCGTCGTGCCGTGGGAATCAAATATGACCACAGCGCATCTTTCCAGGGTCTCGGCAATATGATTCACTGTCGCGTCCCTCAGGGAGTAGCGAAGGCCCTCAGCGCCTGTGGCCTCGTTGAGTTGGGTCCAGAGTTCTTTATAGGAGGAGGAATAGCCGACGAAGGCCGCGTCCTCATTGTTGGAATCGGACTCCCAGAAGGGCTGAATCAGACCGATCTCAGAAGCATCCGGCCATCCCCCGCAGACAGGATCCTGGAATAAAGGAGCACCTTGTGCCGCCTCCCGGCGGAGCACGGAAGCCGGCTCCGCTGCAGTCTGGGTTTTCCCGTTGTGCCGAAGGGCTTCCATTCTCGGGTCAAAGCAGCAGGGAATTCCAATCTTTGTCTGCCATACCAGGAAATTTCCGTTTTGCTGCAAGCTTCCCTCCTGATAGGTGGAAGACGACTGAATCGCCTCGACCACCTGCGGAACCATCCGAATGTAATCAGCCTCCGTCATCTGCTGAAAGCCCCCCATGGTTCGGCTGGCAGTCTGTTCGATCTGGTTGATTTTCGAAAAAACATCTGTCTCGATTGCCGCATTTTCCGCTTCCGTAAAGACATGAACCGGTTGGGGTTCCGCGATCCAGAATGCCGAGGCATTTGACAATCCGCCCGTCATAGCAACCGTGACGGCGGCAAGAAGAATCGAAAGCAAGCGTTTCACACAAGAAGTCCTCCTTAAAAATTTTTACAGCTACAGTATACCACAAAGCAGTCCCTGTTTCAATGTATTTCAGTTAAACAATTCTCAAAAACCATTATGCGATTGGATCTGAGGATTCGCAGCCGCTGGCCTGAATTGTGTCTGGTATAAAACATGTATAAAGGGTCCCCGGGAGAATGCAACTGCCGCTTTGTCGGAAAAAGCAGTTTACTTTTTTGGCAGTTGTTGTTATAATAGTAAAGTTGAAATAATGGTTTTTTGCGCATTTTTGGGAAATCACAGAAAGCATTGTCAGAAAGGAATCATTTTATGGAACAAAAAAAAGCATCGAAGCCGCAGACAAACCAGTCTCCCCTCATCTCAATTCTGAAATTTACTCCTCTTTTCCTGTTTGCCGGCCTGGTTTTATTTCTGAAATTTGACCTTTTGCTGGCAGCGCCCATTGCAAGTTTCGCAGCCATTGTCATCTATATGTTCAGCTCCAAAATCAGCTTTTCCGACGCCTTTGAGCAGGGCATGATGGCTACAAAGAACATTGTCCTGATTTTTTTCATTCTGATGTTTGCCTATGCGGTGGCGGAATCCTTCATGGTAACGGGGGTCGGTGCCTCCATGATTAACCTTGCCCTGAAGCTCGGCGTCACCGGCAGAAGCGTTGCTGCCATCTCGCTGATTGTGACCTGTATGCTTTCCGTTGCCACCGGTTCCTCCTGGGGCACCTTTGCAGCCTGCGCCCCTATTTTCCTATGGTTGAGCCATATTCTGGGGGGCAATCCCGCTCTGACGGTTTGCGCCATTGCCGGCGGCTCCTGCTTCGGCGACAATATCGGAATGATTTCCGATGTGACCGTTCTGAGCTGCGGTATGCAGAATATTAAAATCATTGACCGTGTTCGGCATCAGCTTTTCTGGTCGGTGGGATGCCTGCTGATTGCCCTGGGGGTATTTTACCTCAGCAGCCTCGATCTTCCGACCACTCCCGGAGATCCTTCGAAGATTTTTGAAACGATTCCCAGTGAGGTCATGGAAAATCTGGCTCAAAAGCGTCCGTCTGCAGTCCAGCTTCTCAATCAGGTCCGCGACGGCGTTCCCCTCTACATGATTGTCCCCGTTGTTGTTGTGATCGGCATGAGCTTTTTGAACTTCCATACGCTTCTGTGCCTCGGCGCAGGAGTTCTGTCTTCCCTGCTGCTTGGCACCCTCGCCGGAACCGTTTCCTTCGCCCAGTGGTTCTCTTCTGAAGACAACGGCCCAATTTTCACCGGATTCAGCAGCGCCGGCAGTTGGGTTGTTGTGATGATGATGTGGGTTTCCGTCTTTGGCGGCATTATGAACGCGATGGATGCCTTTGCCCCCCTCAAGCGTCTTGTAGTACGGATGTCCCGCAACCTGCACCATTTGATGGGCTGGTGCTCTGTGCTCTGCCTGGTCGGAAACGCCGCCCTGGCCGACGAGGCGGCGCAGGTGGCCACCATGTCCCCCATTATCCGGGATATCGTAGAGAAGAACACAGAATGCGACAGCGAGGCGGATGCCTACGACCTGCGGGTTAAACTGGCAACCTTTACCTCATCCATGGGAATTTACGGTTCGGAGCTGATTCCCTGGCACTGCTTCCCCGTCTTCTTCGCCAGCATTGCCACGGTTGTCTATCCTCTGAAGAATTTTTCTCCCGCTGATATTATCAGCCGCAACTACACCAGCTTTATTATGATCGGCAGCATTTTGATATTGACCTTCACCGGTTGGGACCGTTTTCTGCCAAAGTTCGGCCTTCCCAAGGGCGCCTGCCTGAAAAAACAGGACTGAAGCCCTTTTCCCCGGTGCGTTCAGACGCTGTTTGTTTTTGGAAACCGACAGCGCGGGCAGGCTTCTCTCCTCCCCAGGACTGAGCCGGCCCGGCAGAGTCAAAGAAAGGGCCTCAAAAAATTTTCAGAAAATGAAAAAAATGCTTGCATTTTTGAGCGGAGTGTGCTATTATAATTTTCGCCAGAGAGATCCGGGTGTGGCGAAGTTTGGTATCGCGCTTGAATGGGGTTCAAGAGGCCGCTGGTTCGAATCCAGTCACTCGGACCATAAAAAGTCCTGAAATCGTAAGGTTTCAGGGCTTTTTTCTTACATTTTGCCCTGTTTT
>JAGAEW010000090.1 GCA_017612935.1 Oscillospiraceae bacterium | reverse complement strand
GGTGTAGATGGTGAAAACTGTATCTTCGGCCTCAAAGTCGGCTGCGCCGGCATCAAGGGCGTCCATCATGACCTCGTCTTCCTCATAGTCTTCATCTTCGTTGTCAATGACCAGAACGCCCTTCTTGGTGAAGTTCCAGGCCACACAGCCGGAGGCGCCCATATTGCCGCCGAACTTGTCGAAGTGATGGCGGATGTTGCCCGCGGTGCGGTTGCGGGAGTCGGTCATGGTTTCCACGATCACCGCAACGCCGCTGGGGCCGTAGCCTTCGTAGGTAATGGATTCGTAGTTGTCGCCGCTGCCGGCGCCGGCGGCCCGCTCCAAGACCCGCTTAATGTTGTCGTTGGGCATATTGGCAGCCTTTGCCTTGGTAATGACGGTGGCAAGGCGGGAGTTGTTGTTGGGATCGGTAGAGCCGCCGCCTTCCTTGACAGCGACGATCATTTCCTTTGCGATCTTGGTGAAGGCAGCAGCACGCTTGGCATCCTGCGCCCCCTTGGTCTTTTGAATGTTATGCCATTTGGAATGTCCGGACATTGCATTTCATCCCTTCTGTATGTTTTAACTTGATTTATTTTAGCATATTGAAATCCATCGTGCAAGCCTTTTTTGCGAACTCTTTGCAGGAATCTTTTTTGAACCCGTCACAGAAATCGGATGCAGTCTGTTTCGGCGGAGAGAAAGACCCCTGCTTCGGGGAAACGGGCGGCCAGCTTGTCCCGCAGAACCGGGCAGACGGGGCTTTCGGTTTCAAAGTGTCCCGCGTCGATCAGGTTCAGGCCCCGCAGCGCCGCCTCCTGAAAGGCGTGGTACTTGACGTCGGCCGTCACAAGGGTATCGCAGCCCGCCTGCAGGGCCGTCGTCATAAAGTCGGAGCAGCTTCCTCCTCCGACGGCCACCCGACGCACCCGCCCGCTGCCGACTACGAAGCGCAGGCCGGGACAGGCCAATCGCTGTTTGACAAGGGCGGCAAAGGCGGAAAGCTCCATCGGCTCGCAGTCTCCTGCCCGGAGCAGCTCCACGCCGTCAGGACCTGCCAGCGTTTGAATGCCCTGCAGACCCAGATGCCGGGCCAAAACGTCGTTGACACCGCCGGGGGCGCAGTCAAGATTCGTGTGCATGGAAATCACGGCCAGTCCGGCTTCCAGACAGCGCAGCGGAAGCTCGGTCATGGGATCCGCGTCGTTGACGTGGGACAGGCTGCCGAAAATCACCGGATGGTGCGTCACCAGCAGCTCACAGCCCCGGTCCGCGGCCTCAGCCACCACGGCGGGAGTGGCATCCAGTGAGACAAGAATTTTTGTCACCGGAGCGTTTTTCCGCCCCAAAAGCAGCCCCACATTGTCCCAGGAGAGCTTGTATTCCACCGGGGCGAGCTCCCACAAATAATCCAATACGGTCTGAACGGTCATGGTTCTGCACTTCCTTTCAATGCTTGGACCTCCTCCAGCGCGGCCTGGTAGTACGGGGCCCGGGCGAGGTCAGCGGGGTCTGTACTGCAGGTGATGCCGGAGACAGTCAGCTCCAAGGCCCGGCACATTCTGGCAAGATAGGCGCAATAGAGGGGGTCCTGCTCCCGCCGCAGGGCGGGAGAGACATACTGTTCCCCCGGGCTCAGCCGATCGCCTCCCTTTGGCAAAACGGAGAGGACGGCATAGAGAAAATGCCCGTCCCGGACCAGCCGCTCCCGCTGAATCAGCCAGCCCCGTTCCCCGATCCAGCGGCGCAGATCATTCGCCCCGGACTGGGGCTGGAGAATCAGTGTGTAATCTCCGCCCTCCAGCCAGGAGGCCCCGGAGAGAATGCCTGCAATCAGATCGCCCCCCATGCCTGCCAGCACCAGGCTCTGAAAGCTGCCGGGTGCAAGCTTCTGCAGGCCGTCGGACTGTATAAAACACATCCCCCGCCAGGATTCGTCGCCCCCCGCCGCCCCTGTCAGACTGGGGATTCCGTAGGCCGCAGCATTGGCCCGGGCGGAGGCAAGAGGCTTTTCCCGCAGGTCGGCGGCAATAACCCGCCGACAGATTCCGGCCTGCAATAAATGAATGCCCAGATAGCCGTGGTCGGTGCCAACGTCCGCCACAGTGTGGCAGGGCGGAACCAGCTCGGCGCAGAGCAGCAGACGCTTTGAAATCGGCAGCTTCATGGGCAAGCCTCCCGATCCGCCTGATTCAGATGCTTCAAAACCCTGGCCTGAAGCGGAATCGCCAGGCAGAAAGTCAGAACATCACTGAGGGGCTGGGCCATTTCCAGGCCTGTAATCCCGAGAAAACGGGGCAGAACCAGCACCAGCGGCACCAGAAACAGGCCCTGCCGCGCCATGGCCAGGGTGGAGGCGGATACCGTCCAGCCCATGGTCTGCTGGGACATATTAGAGGGAACGACCCAACAGTTGACAAAGAAGGTGGCGCACTGGAAGCGGAGAATCTGTGTGGCCAGCTCCCGCACCTTCGCCTCCGCATCCGGGAAGAAGGCCACCACCCGGGGAGCCAGAAGTTCCCCGAAAACCGTCACCAGCAGGCACCAGCAGCCGATCGTCTTCACCAAAAACCAAAAGGCCTGACGCACCCGGCTGTATTTCCCCGCACCGTAGTTAAAGCCGCAGACCGGCTGGTAGCCCTGGCCCAGACCGATGACCACATTGTTGACCATCATCATAATCTTGCTCACCAGGCCGAAGGCGGCTATCAGGGCCGCTCTGCCGATTTGGGGGTCCGCCTCCCCAAGCTGCCCGGCCGTCCGATTGAGGACCATGACTGCAACGGAGCCGCAGCCCTGGCGCAGCAGCGACGGCAGACCGCCCTGCACGATGCGCCGCAGATTCTCCCCGTTGACGCGCACATTGCGGAAGCGGATGCGGAGATTGTCTCCCCGGAAGCTGCCGCAGAGCAGCACGCAAAAGCCCACGCTCTGGCTGATGGCCGTGGCAAGGGCGGCGCCCTTCGCTCCCATGCCGAGAACGTGAATGAACAGGGGATCCAGCCCCACGTTCAGCACCACCCCGCTGACCACGCCGACCATGGCATAGAGGGCGTTGCCCTGAAAGCGAAGCTGATTATTCAGGCAGAAAGAGCCGGTCATAAGGGGCGCGGCGGCAAAAATCCAGCGCAGATAGTCCACCGCGGGCTTGACAATGGCCTGATCCTCCTGCAGCTTGCCGGCCCCCAGAAAGCGGGCAATGGGCTCGGTGAAAAGCTCTCCCGCCAGCATAATGAAAGCCCCCAGCAAAAGCGCCAGAAAGAGGCCCGTCGCGGCCATTTCTGAAGCCTGCTCCACATCCTTCCTGCCAAGGGCACGGGAGATAAAGTTGGAAGCGCCCTGACCCACGAAAAAGCCGAAGGCCTGAATCAGCGCCATGACAGACAGAGAAACAGAAACCGCCGCAATCGCGCAGGTTCCTTCCTCACCGCCGATGGAGCTGACAAAATAAGTATCCGCCACGTTGTAGAGGGCCGTCACCAGCATGGAGGCAATGGTGGGGATCGACAGCCGGAGTACCAGCCTCTGCACCGGAGCGGTGGTCATGCGAATGTATTTTTCCTGACGCAGATCAGGACATCCTGTATCCATAGTGATTCCTCTTTCGACGCTTCGATGAAAAGAGGGACGCGGCTGCGTCCCTCTTTTCGGTTGCCGTTACTCCTTTTCCCCGTCAAAGGCGTTCAGGTGCTTCAGGAATTCGTCCACATCCACACCGTGCACCTTGCAGGCCTCTTCCACAGTTTCACCGCGGGAGGCGGGGCAGCCGAGGCAGTGCATCCCGATCGCCATGAAAAGAGGGGCAGTCTCAGGAGCAATGTCCAAAACATCACCGATAATGGTGTCTTTCTCAATCCTTGTCATTTATTTTGTCTCCTTTTAATTCAGACAGCGCCGCACAATTCGCGGCCCACGCCTTGTCTATTTTTGTTTTCGCCCTATTGACTCTTCTTTCTCCGAAATCCGAAGAGATTCCGACAAAAAACCCGACTTCGCAACCCGCACCGCCAAAGGATGCGCTGTTGCCGAAACGCAACTATCATTATAATGATTTTTTTCCAAAAATCAAGCTGTTATTCAGCTTTGTCGGCATTTTCATAATTATTTAAGAATTGCCGTTTTGCCGGGAACCCCTCGAAAATAATGAAGTCGCCCTGTTTCGTCAGCTCGTCCGCCTCCGCCTGGGATCTGACGACCCACCAGAAAAACTGCGGCTTCCAGATTTTACGGCACAGGCCGGGAGCCAGATCGAAGCGATCCTCAAACCTGTAGGCCAGAAAATCGGGGCAAGTCAGGAAGTTGGTCAGCAGATTGGAGAGTATGAACTTGAGCACCGGAGAGAGGGTACAATCCGGATCTTTGAAATAGTTTTCGGAAAGCTGCCCGCGGACGACGTTGGGATATTTTTTCCGCAGCAGATAGAGCACGCGGGGATCAAAGGATTCGATCATATAGTCCAGCTCCGGGTGGCTTTGGAGCTGGGTCATCACCTTTTCAGTCAGCTCTTTGTAGTTATTCTTTTCAGTTTTGATCTCAATCAGCATGGGGGTTTTGCCGTTAAAAAGGGGCAGAACATCCTCAAGAAACGGAACCTTTTCCCTGGTTCTCTCCAGGGTGAGCTGGTTGAGCACCTGCTCGGTGACGGCACTGACATTGGCATGAACGCCTGTGGTACGCTTCAGGCTCTCATCGTGCATGACCACAAGACGGCCATCGTGGCTCAGGCGCACATCCAGCTCCGCTCCGTATCCGTTGTTTGCCGCCAGCCGGAAGGAACGGATGGAGTTTTCGGGAATCCCGGATTGAATGACGTGCAGCCCCCGGTGGGCATAATGGTAATCACCAAGCTTTCCATAAAACCCGCCCCGGGGAATGTGTCTGGCCTTCATTAAATATATATATAGCCCGTCTAAAACCAACAGTATTACGTCAAAAATCAGCAGCGCCTTCCAAAACACCTGTGTCATCTGAATCCTCCACCTTCAGGGCCTTGGCCCTTGTTTTGCAGTGGATTGACTGTCCCACTGCCGGACAATACGCAGCACAAAGCAGGCCGACGGAGCAAGCGCCCTCTTCCCGACTTCCGATATGCATACATTCATACTATAACACACATTTCCTTAAAATGCACCTGTTTTTTTTAGAAATTGACAGATTCCGTTTTCTGTATTACAATACTGATACTGTGCCTTGTTTGAAATATGTCAACATCCCCAAATGGCGGAGATTTTTCAGGCAAGGCCTAATTTGATTCAACTGGCCGTCACGTTTGAATCCCACATCCGCCGAAAGCGGATGTGGCCCCGGGCAAAGCCCGGGGCGCTGGGTTGTACCATATCTCTTCCTGCAAATCCCCAGGATTTGCAATCCGGGGCTGTGCCCCGGACGATAAAACGGGTTTTAAGCGTTTTATCAGGAAACAGTATGCTATTCGTGCCAAAGAAGGGAGGAAACGGAGTTGGAAAATCCGCAGCGGCTGCGCCTACTGGCGGAGATACTGCCCCAGTGGTACGCAGAACACGCAAGATCCCTTCCCTGGCGGCAGGATCGGGACCCCTATCACGTCTGGCTCTCGGAGATTATGCTGCAGCAGACCCGGGTGGAGGCGGTAAAGGGCTATTATGCCCGCTTTCTCGCCGCTGTACCGGACATCCCGGCCCTGGCCCGGGCTGATCCGGAGCTGCTGCACAAGCTCTGGGAAGGGCTCGGCTACTACGCCCGGGTGCGAAATCTGCAAAAAGCAGCGCAGCTCCTCCTGACCCGGCATAACGGCCGCTTCCCCGGGGACTATGCCGCTGTCCGGGCCCTGCCGGGCATCGGGGACTATACTGCCGGCGCAATCTGCTCCATTTGCTTTGATCTGCCCACGCCCGCCGTGGACGGCAACGTGCTGCGGGTTGTCACCCGCCTCCGGGCCGACGGGCGCTGTGTGGACGAGCCCGCCGTCAAACGGGGACTGCGGGAGGAGCTGGCGGAGGTCTATCCCCCCCGGGGCGCCGGCCTTCTGACACAGGCATTGATGGAGCTGGGCGCCACCGTCTGCGGACCGAACGGCAAACCCGACTGCGAGCACTGCCCCGCCGCTGCCTTCTGCGCCGCCCGGGACGGGGATGCCTGGGCAAACTACCCGCTTCGTGCAAAAAAACGGGAGCGAAAAGTCGAGCGGCGTACCGTCTTTGTCTTTTCCCGGGAGGGGACCCTTGCTCTGAAAAAGCGGAGGGCCACCGGCCTTCTGGCGGGGCTGTGGGAATTTCCCAACGTCCCGGACTGGCTGGAGCCCCAGCAGGCGCTGGAGCTTGCCTCCGAATGGGGGCTGCACCCCCGGGGATTGGAGCGGCAGACGGAGCGAACCCACGTTTTTACCCATGTTCAGTGGGAAATGCGCTGCTTCTACATTCCCTGCGCCGCCCCGGGAGAAGGCTTTCTCTGGGCGGACGAGGCTGCCCTGAAGGGTCAATATGCCCTGCCCACGGCCTTCCGAATGTTTCGGCCCGGGCAGGAAACCAATATCAAAGGAGAACGATAGCATGGAAAACAAGTACAGCGAGGATCAGATCATTACCCTGGAATTCGACGACGGCGTGAGCTTCGACTGCGGAATTATGGGGATTTTCGACGTGGCGGGCAAGGACTACATTGCCCTGGAGGCCCTGGACGGCAGCGAGGATGTATACCTCTACGGCTATCAGCCCAACGGGGACGACTTCGACCTGCTGGACATCGACGAGGAAACCTTTGAGAAGGTTGCCGCCGAGTTTGAAAGTCTGCAGGACGAGCCCCTCTAAGCTCGCCCCAGGACAGAACAGCGCCGAAGGAGGCGCT
>JAGAEW010000089.1 GCA_017612935.1 Oscillospiraceae bacterium | reverse complement strand
CCGACTCCTTTTTGGAGTCGGCTGTCCGAACTTGTGTGGTCTGTCCGCGGTTCACAGGCCCAGCAGCAGCCTTGCGCTGCTTCCTCTATCAGCGGATTTTTTTCTGTCTACCGGCAAGAATCCCTGTCGCTCTGTCCAGCACCCTGTCAAAAAGCAGGAAACACAGGTTTCCCATCAGAATCAGGACGACCAACATTCCGGTTCCGGTTTCCTGCATCTCCTCCACCAACGCCTGAAGCTGAAACACCCAAATCAACAGGCCGTAGACGGCGGCGACGCAGAGATTGAAGATCAACAGCTTCAGAGGCCAGCGCAGCAGCCGGGGCAGTCGGTCCAAACCCGGCTTGGCCACGGGGTACCAGCCCAAAAAGACGAAGACAAGCGCCGCCTCCGGGTCCGGGCAGAACAGGACCGCCAGCAGGGAGACCGCCCCATACCAGCTCAGACAGATTCCCTTCGACGTCTGCGCCAGCAGCGGCAGCAGCAGCCCGGAGGCCAGCATGGGACAGACATAGGTTGCAAAGGGAACCAGCCCCCCCAGCAGGAGCAGCACCACTGCAAGAGCCGCAAGAATGCCCCCCAGGGCTATGACATGGGACTTCATTGGGCGTCCAGCCGGAGGCCGCTCTCCCCTGCCGCAAGCCTCAGTATGCGAATGGGATCCTGATAGCTGTCAATGATTCGTTCTGCAATGGGGTTTTCGATTTCCTTTTCGATGGTGCGCCGGAGATTGCGGGCGCCGTACTGGACGGAATAGGAGTTCTTCGTCAGGTAATCCAGCACGGAATCGTCCCAGCCGAAGGCAATGCCCCGCTCCTCCAGCCCTGCCTGCAGCTCCCGCAGCATAATGGCGGCAATGGCGCGGAAATTCTCCTCGGAGAGCTTGTTAAAGCAGACAATTTCATCCACACGGTTGAGAAACTCCGGCCGCAGGAACTCGCTCAAGGCCTTCATGGCCTTTTCCTTCGTCTGCTCGGTGATGCTCTTGTCGAAGCCCACGGAGCCGTCCCGCCGGTCGGAGCCGGCGTTGGAGGTCATAACAATGATGGTATTTTCAAAGTTCACCTGTCTGCCCTGGGCGTCGGTGATGCGGCCGTCGTCCAGAATTTGCAGCAGAATGTTGAGTACGTCGGGATGGGCTTTTTCAACTTCGTCGAAGAGTATGACGGAATAGGGCTTGCGGCGGATCTTCTCAGTGAGCTGCCCCGCTTCGTCGTAGCCCACATAGCCCGGAGGCGAGCCGATAATCTTGGAAACGGAGTGCTTTTCCATGTATTCAGACATATCCAGCCGTACCAGAGATTCCACAGATTCGAAGAGCTCGTCGGCCAGACGCTTGACCAGCTCGGTCTTTCCCACGCCGGTTGCCCCCACAAAGATAAAAGACACCGGCCTTCTTTTCGGACTGATCCCCGCCCGGCTGCGGCGAATCGCGGAGCAGATGGCGGAAATTGCCTCGTCCTGCCCCACCACATGTTTTTTCAGATGCTCCTCTAAGTGGCGAAGCTGTTCGTATTCCTGGGCCTGGATTTTTGAGGCCGGAATCTTGGTCCACAGCTCAATGACCCGAGCCAGATTCTCCATTGTCAGCCTGGGCTTGGGCTTTGCCTCCAGCTCCGCAAGCTTCTCTCCCAGCTGGAGGGATTTCGTGCGGAGGGTGGCAATGCGCTCATAGTCCTCCGCGGTCTTCTCCTCCGACTTTTCCGTGAGCATTTTCAGCTCCAGCTCCACGTCGGACAGGTCCTTGGCGCTGATTGCCAGCTCGCTGATCAGAGGGTTGCGGAGGTTTTCGTCGGAGCAGGCCTCGTCCAAAAGGTCGATGGCCTTGTCCGGCAGATAGCGGTCGGTGATATAGCGCTCGGAGAGCAGCACCGTCTGACGGGCAATCTCCGGCGTAATCTCCACCCCGTGATACTGCTCATAGTAGCCGGCAATGCCCCTGAGGATGGCGACGGACTGTTCAATGGTCGGCTCGTTCACGGTCACGGGCTGAAAGCGGCGCTCCAGCGCGGAATCCTTCTCAATATATTTGCGGTACTCCTTGAAGGTTGTAGCGCCCACGACCTGCACCTCACCCCGGGACAGGGCGGGCTTGAGAATATTCGCCGCGTTCATGGAGCCCTCGGAATCCCCCGCTCCCACCAGATTGTGAACTTCGTCAATGACCAGGATGATATTGCCGCAGGCCTTGATCTCCCCGATCAGGTTTTTCATGCGGCTCTCAAACTGGCCCCGAAACTGGGTTCCCGCCACCATGGCAGTCATATCCAGCAGAAACACTTCCTTGTCCCGCAGCTTGACGGGAACCTCCCCCACGGCAATTTTCTGGGCCAGCCCTTCGGCAATGGCCGTCTTGCCCACGCCGGGCTCGCCGATCAGACAGGGATTGTTCTTCTGACGGCGGTTCAGGATCTGAATAACCCGCTCTGTCTCCTCCTCCCGTCCGATTACCCGGTCCAGCTTGCCCTCTCGGGCGCGGCGGGTCAGATTCAGACAATAGGAGTCCAGAAACTTATGCTTTTTCTTCGGAGGGGTCGCTGCGGTTTCATTTCGCATCAGCTCCCGGAGCTTATCCTTGAGGGATCCGGGCTCGTCATGCTCCTGGGGGGCGAATCCCCCGAAGAGCCTGTTTAAGAAGGGGAAGGTCGCCGTCTGCCCCTCCGGATTCTCTCCCGCGCCAAGCTCCGGGTCCGTCTCCTGATCCCCCCCCAGCACAGACATCATCTCACCGGAAAAATTTTCCAGATCCTCATCGGAAAGCCCCATCTCCTTGATCATGTCATCCACATGCTTGATGCCCAGATCCTTGGCGCATTTCAGACAGAGCCCCTCGTTGGTGGAGGTTTCGTTTTCAATTTTTGTAATAAAGATCACAGCCACATTTTTCCTGCAACGGCTGCAAAGCGTCGGTTTCATCAATTCAACAAGCTCCTTTCAAAGGGGGTCAGGGAATGTAAAGTCTCGTGTTGCCAGAGCCAACCAGAAGCACGGAGCCATCGGAACGGGCAATCGCCTGATTGGCGCCCACGATGTTCATGCTATGGTCATAGACCCGAAGCTTTCGGTCAAAGACCTGCACGCACTGCTCTGTGAGGACCGCAGCATAGCTCTCACAGGCTGAGACCGAGCGAATGCGATCCGGCAGCTCCAGGGTGCGAATGGTATCACCGTCGGCGTCCAGGGTTAAAAGATACGGGCTTTCTCCAAGCCCGGAATCCAGCGCCAGAATCAGCCACCCCTGCTCGCTGACCGCATAGTCCGTCAGAATCCGGTCCTCGAGGGACAGGCTGGACAGGACGTTGCCTTTTGTGTCGAGAAACCGCAGCCCGTTCTGACACAGCACCATCAGGCGGTTGCTTCTGAGAAAGCGAATCTCATAGACATAGTCGTTGTCCAGCTCGCACAGAATGGTGGAACCGCTCTCCACATCCAGATCCGTCAATGTTTCATCGGTTCGCAGAAAACGAATGGCGGAGCAATAGCCGCCGTCTTTTTCCTCAAGGCTGGAAACTGCCAGCAGCTCCCCGTCGGGAGACAGGGCGCAGGCATTAAGGTAGCGGGTTCGGGAGGAGAAGCGGAACACCGGCTTTTGTTCCCGATTCAGCACCGTCGCAACGGATTTATAGGCATTTTCTGAGGTAATATAGGCCATACAGCCGCCGTTGCTAACGCAGGCATCCACAATCGGCCCGCCGCGCTTCTCGTCGTCCAGCAAAATTTCCCCGTCTTCGTCCATGGCGGCAAGATAGCTGCTGCCGGGACTGAAGCAGAGGCGCACCGTCCCGCCGCTGCGAAGCACCGGGGTCGGCAAAGAACCCTGCACGGCAGCCACCCGCTCTCCCCGCAGGGAAAACAGCGTCATGCCGTCCTCGCTGCCGATCATCAGGCCCTCCTCGCAGCCGGAAAAAATGGTTCCGGCTCTGCTCTCAAAGCCAATGCAGCCAAAGCCGGGCTGATCTTGCAGACCCAGGTAGCGGAGTCCCCGTACCACCTGGTCCGGATTAATCGTCGCGGGGAAAAAGATTCGCCCTCCCAGCAAAAGCACCAGCAGAATGGACAGCAGCATGATAAGCGCCCGGGGCCAGACGCGCTTCGGCCCAAGATGCTCTGAGACAAGAACAGGTCCTTTACGCAATCGAGAACACCGCCTTTCCGTCGTCATACCAAAGTCGGGTCATATACAAGCCCCCGGCAGGCGCCGTCGGTCCCGCAGCAGTCCGGTTCTTCCCGGCAAGAATGTCTGCAACCGCCTCCGGGGCAAACTTTCCCTCCGCAGCATAGACCGCCGTTCCAACCATGGCCCTTGCCATATTATACAAAAAACCGTTGGCACAGATGCGGCAGAAGATCAAATCTCCCTGCCGTTCCACATCAAAGTGATAGACGGTCCGAACTGTAGATTTTACGTCTGTCCCGACGGATCGAACTGCAGAAAAATCGTGGGTTCCCACAAAGCAGTCCGCAGCTCGCTGCATCACCGTCTCATCCAGATGCTTGGGATAAAACCAGGCCCGATTGACGTAGAACGGATCGCGGATTGCGGAGTTGTAAATCAGATAGGTATATTCCTTGCGCACGCAGGAGCCGATGGCGTTGAAGTCCCCGTGAACCTCGAAGGCCTCGGAGACCACAATATCCTCGGGAAGGTGGGTGTTGAGGGCATAGGGCAGCCGCTCCACCGGAATTGCAGAATCAGTGCGGAAGTTTGCCACATAACGTCTGGCGTGTACCCCTGCATCGGTTCGTCCGCAGCCCGTGATATGGACCGGATGTCCCACCACCATAGCAGCTGCCTTCTCCATCGTGGCAGCCACAGAGACAGCATTCTTCTGCACCTGCCAGCCGTGGTAGGCAGAGCCTTCATATTTCAAAATCAATGCAATATTTTTCATATCTTTTCCGACAGGCCCTCAAAGGCCGTAATGTCTGAGTATGGCGACCAGCACCAGAAGCACAAGGCCCACTGAAAGGGCCAGATAATCTCTCAAAGCATAGCGCAGAACCTTCAGACTGGTTCTGCCCTCTCCGCCGTGGTAGCAGCGGCACTCCATTGCCGTCGCCAACTCGTCGGCCCGACGAAAGGCGCTGAAAAACAGCGGAACTAAAATCGGAATCAGCGCCTTGGCCCGGCGAATCAGGTTTCCGGTTTCAAAGTCCGCGCCCCGGGCCTTCTGGGCGGAAATAATCTTATCCGTTTCCTCAATCAGGGTGGGGATGAAGCGCAGGGCTATGCACATCATCATGGAAAATTCATGCACCGGAACGTGGAGCTTTTTCAGGGGACTCGCCAGTTGCTCCAGGGCGTCTGTCAGGGCAATGGGCGAGGTGGTATAGGTTAAGAGAAAGGTCCCGCAAACCAGCATCAGAATACGCAGAATCATAAAGAACGCCGTGCGAAGTCCCTCAGAGTAGATGTGGATGAATTTCCACTCCAGCAGTAGGGTTCCGCCCCTGGTATAGAACAGGTTCAGCACGCCCGTAAACACAATGATAATCAGCATGGGTTTCAAGCCCCGGGTCATGGCCCGGAAGGGTATGCGCCCGAGGAGGGTTGCGCCGACAAGAAAGCTCAAAACCAGTGCGTAGGAAAAATAATTTTTTGCCAGAAACAAGGTGACAAAATAGATCAGCATCAGCAGAATCTTGGTCCTCGGATCCAGCCGGTGGATGATGGTTTTGCCCGGAAAAAACTGGCCCAGCGTGATGTCCTTCAGCATGAGCGTCCCTCCTTCCAGGCTGCAAGGCAGCGGAGGGCATACTTTACAGTATAGACATCGGCGGGCAGATCCATGCCCTGCTCCCGCAGCAGGCGGAAGACCGTCGTCACCTGGGGGACGCTCAGCCCCATTTCAGCCAGCTCCACGGACCGGGTGAAGACCTCTGCGGGCGTGCCGTCCATGGCAACGGAGCCCCGGTTCATCACAATCAGGCGGGTACAGAGACTTGCGACCTCCTCCATGGAATGGCTGACCATGATGACAGCCGCATTTTGTGCCTGCTGATAGGCCCGGATATTCTCCAAAATAGAATCTCTGCCCGCGGCATCCAGACCCGCCGTGGGCTCATCCAGAATCAGGACATCCGGCTCCATGGCAATCACCCCGGCAATGGCAACCCGCCGCTTCTGGCCACCGGACAGATCAAAGGGGGATTTTTCCAGCAGCGATTCGTCAATGCCCACGAAGCCGGCGGCGCGGCGGACCCGGGCGTCCAGCTCGTCGCCGGAAATGCCCTGATTTTTGGGGCCGAAGGCAATATCCTTCCAGCAAGTTTCTTCAAAAAGCTGGTATTCCGGGTACTGGAACACCAGGCCCACCCTGCCGCGAACAGACTGGGTGAACTTTTTATCCTTCCAGATGTCTTCCCCCTGAAACAGGATCTTGCCGGAAGTGGGCTTCAGCAGGCCGTTCAGATGCTGAATCAGGGTGGACTTTCCGGAACCGGTGTGGCCGATCAGGCCCACCAGCTCCCCGGCCCGGAAGCTGAGGTTGATATGTTCAATGGCTATGTGTTCAAAGGGCGTTCCCGCGCTGTAAACATGGGCCAGGTCACGCGCTTCAACAATCGGTGCGGTTGGATCCAATGGGGTATCCTCCGTTATTTCTGTAATAAATCAGCCTTTGCCGATCAATGGGTTTCCTGTTTCATCTTCCGCAGCAGCACGGCTGCGCATTCCTCAGGGGTCAGGGCCTCCAGCGAGAGCCCCCATCCCTCCCGGTTGAGCTTTTCCAAAAGCTCAGTGGTCTGGGGCACATCCAGCCCCGCTTGCCGCAGCAGCTCCACCTGCGAAAAAACCTCTCTGGGGCTTCCGTCGGTGAGAATGCCGCCCTTGTGCATCACCACAACCCGATCCGCCTGGGCTGCCTCATTCATATGGTGGGTAATCAGAACCACCGTGATGCCCTGCTTCCGATTGAGGCGGGACACCGTGGAGATGACCTCCTCCCTGCCCCGGGGATCCAGCATGGCAGTCGGCTCATCGAGCACAATACATCCGGGCTTCATTGCCAGCACCCCAGCGATGGCAAT
>JAGAEW010000088.1 GCA_017612935.1 Oscillospiraceae bacterium | reverse complement strand
GGGGAAGGCAATTTGCCGTCATCGACGCGATTGGGCTGTTTGAGAGCGGGCTGGGCGAGCAATGCAGCCTGACGGTTGCGGTGATTGCCGATCCCGAGGTACGGGTCAAGCGCCTGATGGCGCGGGATTCGATCAGCGAGGCCTACGCACGGGCGCGGATTGCGGCCCAGAAGCCCGCGCGCTGGTATGCAGAACAGGCCGATCTGGTGCTGGAAAACAACGGCACCGAAGCGGAATTCGAGGGACGGTGCCGCGAGATGCTTCAAAAAAAGCTTTTCAAAGAGGAGAACCACGATGAATCGCCCTGATATGTGCGTCCCCTGCGGGGACGGTCTGGTCAATCTTCGCGTCGGCGCGATCATTCAGAGAAACGGCGAGCTGCTGATGACCGGCAACACCCGGGACACCTATCTCTATTCGGTCGGCGGCCGCATCAAGATGGGAGAGACTGCGCAGGAAGCCGTGATCCGGGAGGTGCTGGAGGAAACCGGCGTCCGGATGGAGGTGGACCGTCTGGCCTTTGTCCATGAGAATTACTTCCGCCTCAACCTCGCGCCAAACGTGGGGAAGCCGGTCTATGAGCTGTGCTTCTACTATCTGATGCAGGTTCCGGCGGACTTTGCCCCGGTCTGCGAGAGCCGTACCGAGGACGGCATGACGGAGTTTTTGCGCTGGGTGCGTCCCGACACGCCGACCCGAATCTATCCTGAATTCTTCCGCTCGGAGCTGGAGCACCTGGGTCCGGACGTGAAATTTATCTCAACGGACGAACGGTAGTTCGCTCCGGGCATGAGATCTGTTCCAAAAAAAGCAAACACAAACAATATATCAAGGAGGCAAACAAACCATGAGTGAAAGAACCGACGAACTGAGAAAGAGCCTGCTGCGCGCGCCCAAGAACGGGTACGATCGCATCAGCGCCGAGGATCGCGCCGAGATGGAGCGCTACTGCAAGGACTACATGAAGTTCATGGACGCTGCCAAGACCGAGCGCGAGGCTGTGACCTATACCATCGAGGTCGCGGAGAAGGCCGGCTTCGTTCCCTTCGTCCCCAAGATGGAGTTGAAGCCCGGGATGAAGATCTACCGCAACAACCGCGGCAAGAGCATCATCTTTGCCGTCATCGGCGAGGAGTCCATCGACAATGGCGCGCAGATCGTGGCGTCCCACATCGACTCCCCCCGCATGGACATCAAGCCCAATCCCCTCTATGAAGATGCCGGCATGGCCTATCTCAAGACCCACTACTACGGCGGCATCAAGAAGTACCAGTGGACCACCGTTCCCCTGTCCATCCACGGCATCGTGGCGAAGAAGGACGGCTCTGTGGTGACTGTTCGCATCGGTGACGAGCCGACTGATCCCTGCTTCATGGTCACCGATCTGCTGATCCACCTCTCCGCCGACCAGATGAAGAAGACGCTGGCGGAAGGCGTCACCGGCGAGGCTCTGAACATCCTCATGGGCTCCGAGCCCATCGCGGATGACGAGGGTGCCGACCGCGTCAAGCTGGGCGTGATGCAGCTTCTGAACGAGAAGTACGGCATTGTGGAGGAGGACTTCCTCTCCGCCGAGCTGACGATGGTTCCCGCCAGCCCCGCCCGTGAAATCGGCATGGATCGCTCCCTGATCGCCGCCTACGGTCACGACGACCGCGTCTGCGCCTGGGCCTCCTTCGAGCCCCTGCTGAACATGGACGTCCCCAACCACACTGCCGTCTGCGTGCTGGCCGACAAGGAAGAGATCGGCTCCGTCGGCGTGTCCGGCATGCAGAGCCAGTTCTTTGAGACCTTCATGGACGACATTTGCGAATGCCAGCAGGGCCAGCTTCGCCGCTGCCTGGAGCGTTCCTTCTGCCTGAGCTGCGACGTCTCCAACGCCTTTGACCCCATCTATCCCGAAGTCAGCGACAAGCGCAACAACTCCCAGATCAACTACGGCATTGCCCTCTGCAAGTACACCGGCTCCCGCGGCAAGGGCGGCTGCTCCGACGCCTCCGGCGAGCTCATGGGCCGCATCCGTCGTCTCTTCGACGACAACAACGTGGTCTGGCAGACTGCCGAGCTCGGCAAGGTTGACCAGGGCGGCGGCGGCACCGTGGCTGCCTATATGGCCAACCGTAACATCGACACCCTCGATGCCGGCGTTCCTGTGCTGTCCATGCACGCCCCCATGGAGATCGTCTCCAAGCTGGACTGCTACATGACGATGAAGGGCATGAAGGCGGTCTACCATGACTGATTCCAATTCCCGCACCGACGCCAAAAGCTTCAACTGGGTCAAGATCCAGACCTGTCTGCTGGCCGCTGTTTTGGTTCTGCTCGCAGTTCTGGTGCTCGTGATCGGCTTGACCGCGCATCGGCTGGAGCAGAGCATAAAGCTCGTGCAGACAGATCTGGAAGCGCTGGAGATGGATCAAATCAACGAAGTCATTGCATCCCTCACCGAAGCCGCGAGCCAACTGTCCAAGGTGGACATCTCACAGCTCAACGAAACTGCGCAATCCCTCCAGGCTGCCGCAGAAGGCCTGGCTTCCGTGGACGTTGACACTATGAACAAGGTCGTCATCTCCCTCAAGGAAGCCGCCGACACCCTGAAGGCGCTGGATATGGAGGCTCTCAACGGCGTTATTCGGAGCATTGACAAGACTGTTCAAGGCCTGGAAACGGCAGTAAACACGCTGAAGGGCATCTTTGGTCACTAAAAAAGCTATGAAAAACCCGCACTGGAATTACCCAGGGCGGGTTTTTCAGTATATCTAATATGTCTTCACGGGCCTCTTCACTCCAATCAGGTGAACGATCATAATAGCACCAGTTACTTGTTACCGTATTTCCACTCGGTGTAGTTGGCAGAAAAGCTCTTGTGAGTTCAAATATCTTGCGGCTCTTCTTTCTATCCATTCTCGTCAAGTGTAATTTGTATGGCGCTTCTAACTACAAAACCCAGATTCTTTTGATTTTTTTCATAATATTTCGCCAAACAACTCATTCCATCTGGTCTTCGTTCGAGCTCCTGTAAGCCATTAAATCCATCTCTAACTGCCTCATATCCGAGCTTCTGCGTTGAGAATGCAAGCATATCCAGCAAATAAGGATAATTTACAACGCTTTCCACAAGTGCTTCCGTTGTCATTTTTTCTAACACATCTTGAGGAATTTGTAAGATTTTGACCTTTTCCACATGATCCTCTATTTTGAACCATTCATCTGTCCCTGGTTTGATAGGATAATCATATGGTTCATTAATCGTATATCCCATTTCGTCGACAGGAACTTTAGAGGCAGACGCCCCAACAGAGCACACAAAAAATACTACAATAGCGAGAAGAACAACAAGCACTCGTTTTACCTTTTTCATGACCTGTCCATCCTTTCATCAATCATTGCACGTTTCTTTCTACTCCAATTGTCTGCATATTTATTATAGCTTAGTCAATACTATTTTTCAATTCCCATTTTCAACTTTCAACTCTAAATTTTCAATTCGATATACTCGCAGTCATTTGAATGGAATAACGTATCTGACAACGTGAAAAACCCGCCCCGGTTTCATTCCGGGGCGGGCTGATTCATGGGTTTGATTGTCAGTTGGAAGCTATCAATTAGAAAGCGCCCTGCTCGAACATTGCGGTGGCAACCTTCTTGAAGCCAGCGATGTTGGCGCCGGCAACCAGGTCGTAGCCCAGGCCGTACTCTTCGGCAGCCTCAGCGGAAACGCGATGGATGGTCTCCATCATGCGATGCAGCTGATTGTCAACCTCTTCCTCGCTCCAAACCAGACGCTCGGAGTTCTGCGCCATCTCAAGCGCGGAGACGCCGACGCCACCGGCGTTGACAGCCTTGGAAGGAGCAACGATCATGCCCTTCTGCTTGCGCAGGAACTCGAGGGCGTCGTTGGTGGTGGGCATGTTGGCAACTTCGATGTAGTACTTGATGCCGTTGGCGGCGATCTTCTCAGCGGACTCCATACGGACGTCGTTCTGCATAGCGGAAGGCATCACGATGTCAACCTTGCAGCCCCAGGGCTTCTCGTTGGCATGGAACTCGCAGCCGAACTTGTCAGCGTAGTCCTGCACTCTGTTGCGGTTGGAAGCACGCATCTCGAGCAGGTAGTTGACCTTCTCCTCGGTGGCAACGCCAGCGGGATCGTAGATGTAGCCGTCGGGGCCGGACAGAGTCACGACCTTGGCGCCCAGCTGCATAGCCTTCTTGCAGATGCCCCAGGTGACATTGCCGAAGCCGGAGCAGGCGATGGTCTTGCCCACGATGGTGTCGTTCTCATGCTTCAGGACTTCGTTCAGGTAGTAAACAGCGCC
>JAGAEW010000001.1 GCA_017612935.1 Oscillospiraceae bacterium | reverse complement strand
TACCGGGAAGATAGGGATTCTTTGTAGCCTTGAAGATCGCGCGGGAGATGATGGCGGAGGCAGGCAGCATCACAAACAGCGGGTAGAGCCAGACGACCATCAGGTGCGTCTGATCGGCGCTCCAGCGCAGGAAGCCGGTGGCCTTGAAGGTGGTGTACTGCAGGACGACAACGATGACTGCCGGCAGAACGTTGGCCAGAGCGAGGATCAGAATATTGCCCCACTTTTTGCCGATGGTGTTGAAGTTGAAGCAGTTGACCGCAACGGAGTTCGTGACATAAAACACAGACAAGAGAAGCATATAGGGGATGGAAATCTTGAAGATCGTAGCATTGAAGGGCTTGGCAGCCAGGGTCCAGATCCGGAAATCAACATGGAAAAGCCAAGTGGCGACAAAGACCCACAGGTAGGTCAAGCCGGCAACGAGAACGGCCAGGACAAGGGTCTTGAACAGCTTTTTGCCGCCGAGACGCAGGCACGGGGCCAATTCGTTCTTGCCGCCGGCAAGCTTTTTGCCGATCAGCATGCAGAGGATGCTGACCAATGCGCAGCAGATGGCCCACATCGAGATGCCGAAGACAGCTGACTGACCAAGAAGAGTGGGGGAGAAGTTGGCGGAATTGGCCAGCTTCATTATGGGCAGATAGAATACTGCGCCAAAGATTGCCCCGATGGCAAGACTGATCCAGAACCAGGCCAGGCTCTTGCCCTTGGGAGCGGGCAAAGGCTGAGGCTCCTCGTCGGCTCGCAGGATCTCAAAGCTGGGCGTGTTCACCAAGGCGATGGTGGCAGAAACGATGAAGAGCGCCATGCCCAGAAGGCCGAGCACGTTGAAGAAGACCTTCCACTGCCAGACCTGATTGCCTGCGTCAATGGGATTCGGCGCGGGGATGGCCTCCTGGAAGAAGCTCAGAGTTGCGTAAGTGGAGCGAGCGGAGAAGTGAGACCAGGGGTGAGTGATCTCAGGCGTGTAGATGACACGCATGGCCGGGGTTCCGTCTACCGCGTCCTTGTAGACGGTGTTGGGCAGGCGTTCCTCTTTGCCTTCCGGATCTGTGCCGTAATACAGGAAGGACTGGGCGTTGGACGAATGGATATAGTCGGGCTTGGGAAGGGGATTGCCTGCCTTGTCCGTCTCGTTGAAGGCAAATTCATCATACTGGCCGGCGATGACGCCTACATGGCGCGCGCCGTAAACATTCTCATAACCGGCTTGCCCGGCATAGAGAGGATTCATGCTGTTGACAAGGACGGCGGCAATGTGCTGGGGATCGTTCATGTTGTCTGCCTGCGCGGCGAAGTTGCAGCTAAAACTGCCGAAGGAGTGGCCGGTGACGCCGATCTTGGTGTTGTCCACATAGTTGATGTTGCACAGGAACATCACAGCCTCATAAGTGGAGTTCATCATATCGCCGGCGGAGCTGCCGATGTCAGAGCCGCCGTGGGAGGGCATATCAGCGGCCAAGACAACATAGCCGCGGCGGGCGAGCTCCACGAAGTTCAGGTCCTGCATCTCCTTGTTGTTCAGAAAACCATGGACGGTTACGATGGCAGGAGCCGGTGTCTCAGCCGTAGCGTTTTCGGGGACAAGGAGGATACCGGTCATTGCCTTGCCGGAGCTGTTGATCCATTTGACGTCTGTCACATGGACACGTCCGCCGGAGCTTTGCACGGAGGACGCCCCGATCATGCTAATCAGCATCAACAGCACTGCAATGATCAACACGATCTTGTTTTTGGATAGTTTTTTCATACGGTTCTCCTTTCTGTTCTCTCTTTCCTTTTCGTCGCGGCGACGGAAGAACTCCTTCGTCTTGGCGATTTTGCTGAAAATGAGCGGGAAAAAATGGGAAGAACTTGCTCATCCTGTTCACATTATACAAGAGAGAGGGAGGAACGTCATTTGACAACTTTTTTTCGATTCGGGATTCTTTTGCGGTATTTTTTTGACAGATGATAGATTATTGTCTAAAGAAACAAAGCACAAAAAACTGCACAAATCCAGAGTTCCGGATTTGTGCAGTTTGCGTGGCGCATGGGTGACTACTCCAGCTTGATGAGCTCATCCTTCGGAGCGGGCTCTTGATAGGAGAGTCTGGCGTTGAGTATTGCCAGTGCCTCGGTCACACAGGCGAGTGAGGCATCGTCCACAGTTTCCAGTTTCTCGAAAAAGGGGAAGAAATACTGCTCCAGAAGGAAGCGGCTATTCCGGGCATAGATCTTTTTAGCCAGAGGAGTGGGCTTTAGAATGATACTCTTGCGGTTGCCAGAGCGCTGATAGCGTTCCACCAATTTCAGGTCGGTGAGCTGCCTGGCGATCTTGGAGAAGCTGCTTTGGGGGATGCCAAGGCACTCGGAGACGCGATTCATGCAGTCGGCATCATCCTCATGCTCCATCAAGTACTCCAGCACCTGCCAGCCCACATGGGTGAGAAAGACACCCTCGCTGATCTCATATGCCTCAAAAGCAGAGCGTGCGACAATATTCGTATGCTGGACCAGCATGGCTACCAGGTCCCGATAACGCCCCATCCATTCCGCTTTCATTTAATCACCTTCCTGTTTCATCTATATCAATTAATTCTACCACAAGTGTCAAGAGAAAGGCAGGAGCAGCAAGAGTATTTCTCTCTACAATAGTAAATATTTGATGATAAATATGACTGGACAGGAGAGATTTGACGGTATATTATCTGAAATAGAAACACATCCAATAGAATATAAATTAAACATGGAGGATGTAAGGACAATGGCCGGCTCAGAATACGATCTGAAGACCCTACTTGATGTGTCGCGCTGGGAGGCGGTGCAGGATCAACTGGCAGTTCTCACCCGCACTGCGATCATCACCATCGACTATAAGGGTATCCCTGTGTCCAAGCACAGCGGGCGTACTGCCTTCTGCACCGTGATTCGCGAAAACCCGGTTACCTGCAAGCGCTGCTACCGCTGCGACGCCATTGCCGGCTTGGAGGCCGTGCGGCGCAATGAGCCCTTTATCTATCTTTGCCACTGCGGGATCGTGGATGTGGCGGTGCCGGTGGTGGTTGGCAACCAATACCTGGGGGCTGTGATGTTCGGCCAGGTGCGCCTGCCAGACGGAGACCGGGACGGTCAGGTAAGCCGTCTGGTCAGCGAGATCAGCTCTTTCCGGCCGGAGGAACGGGATTCCCGTGAGGAGCTGATGGAAAAATACAGGCAGCTTCCCGAAATGGAGTACAGCCGCATCGTGGAGATCGCGGCGCTGATCAATTCCGTGGTGAGATACATCGTGGGCCGAGCAGTCCAGAACCGCAGCGACCGCATGGCCTACGAATGGGTGCTCCGCAGCGGACTGCCGCCCAGTCTGGACTGGAGGGGCAGAGAGAAGGATGAAACACCCAAGAAAGGGAAAGCTTCCGTCCCGGAGGACAGCCCGGTCTACCCTGCCTTGTCTTACATGCAGGGACACCGGAGCGAGATGCTGAGAATGAGCCAAATGGCGGAGCTGTGCCACCTGAGCTCCAGCTATTTTTCCAAGCTCTTTCTGCGCGAGCTGGGGGAAAACTTCACAGATTACATGAAGCGGCAGAAGGTACAATGGGCCAAGGAAATGCTGCGCAAGACCGACAAGAGCGTCAACGAGATCAGCACGGAGCTGGGTTTTCTGGACAGCAGTTACTTCATAAAAGTATTCAAGGCTTTCGAGGGCATCACCCCGCTGGCTTATCGGCAGGAAAAGTATTATACATAGTTAGTACGCAGGAACCAAAACGCGGCCGCACCCTCTTGGGTGCGGCCGCGTTTGATAGCAAGAGAGACTTTACTTCACGATCAGTCTGGTCATTCTGGCCAGGGTGAGGCGGTTGCGGATGGCGGAGGAGATGTCCAGGAAGCTGTCCTCGCAGGCCGGGTCGATGCCCAGCTCCTCCAGGGTGTGCTTGGCGCCGATGGCGGCATAGAGGGCGTCCAGCTCCTCGTAGCTGGGGATCTGCGCGATGACCTGGCGGATCTCCTGCCAATGCTCGGCAATGGACTGGGGATCGAAGGTCTTGAGCACGTCGGTCTCGTTCTCCTTGAGGATGCCGTCGGCCAAAGGCCCGAAGATCTCCCGCACCCAGGCTTCGTCGAGAGGCTCGAAGGAATGGACCTCGACCGTCTCCC
>JAGAEW010000012.1 GCA_017612935.1 Oscillospiraceae bacterium | reverse complement strand
CGTGGCCCTGCTTGACCACCTCTTGCCGGCAATTCAAATTGCCGGAATATCGGGACAAAGACGCCTGTAATCTACTCTAAGAACACAATCACCTTTATCCCATTGAAAAACGAGCCTGTCTTCGACAGGCTCGTTTTTTTCTCGCTTTATTTTTTTGCCAACAAATCGCGGATCTCAATCAGGAGTTTCTCCTCTGCAGAGGGCTCCGGAGCAGCGGGCGCTGCTTCCTCATCCTGGTTTTTCTTCATCTTCTCGCGGAGCTTGTTCATCGAACGCACCATGATGAATACCACCAACATCAGAATCAGAAAACTGATGACTGCGGAGACAAAGGTGCCGTAATTCAGGTAATTCACAAGCTTCTCGCCGGTTTCCGGATCGGTCTTCTCAAGGAGCGTGGGAAGCTGGAGCTTCCACTCATTGAAATCGACGCCGCCGGTAAAGATGGAGATGATGGGCATAATCACATTGGTGGTAAAGGAGGCAACAAGATCCTTGAACACGCCGCCAATAATAATACCGATTGCCATGTCGAACATGTTGCCGGAAACCGCAAACTCCTTAAACTCCTTGATGAAGCCCTTTGACTTTTCTGCCATTTCGTTTTTTCTCCTTTCTCACTTTTTATTTTTTGCGGGTTGTTCCCGTAGAAAACACGAACGTACGTCACGCTTCCGACTGCACAAGGCTGTCGCTCCGGGTTGCGCATTCTCCTGATGCCGATCGTCTAATACCTTATTTCCTAATCCTCAAACTCACTTCTCAATGACTTCCATTCCGCCCAGGTATTTACGCAGCACTTCCGGGATGACGATAGAGCCGTCGGCCCGCTGGTTCTGCTCTACCATAGCAGGGAAGATACGGGAAGTTGCCAGGCCGGAGCCATTGAGGGTGTGGACGTATTCGATCTTACCCGTGGCCTCCCGGCGGAAGCGGATATTGCCCCGGCGGGCCTGATAATCCCGGGCATTGGACACGGAGGAAACCTCCTTGTAGCCGTTCATGGAGGGAATTTGAATCTCAATGTCATAGGTTCGTGCCATGGTAGCGGAGGCGTCGCCTGCCGACAGCTTCACGGTGCGGAAGTGGAAGCCCAGATCCTTCACCAACTTCTCCGCCTTGCCCACCAGCTCCTCGAAGGCCTCGTCGGACTTTTCGGGCAGGGTGTACTGGAACATTTCGATCTTGTTAAATTGATGGCCCCGCACCATGCCCCGCTCGTCGGCCCGGTGGGAACCCGCCTCCCGGCGGAAGCAAGGCGTATAGGCGAACATCTTGTGGGGCAGCTCCGCCTCGCTGAGGATCTCGTCCCGATGGAAGGAAGCCAGCGCCGTTTCCGCCGTGGGCAACATAAAGTGCATCCGCTCGTCGTTGGGGTTGGCAATCTTATAGACCTCGTCGGCAAACTTGGGGAACTGTCCCGTTGTCTCGCCGCAGCGATACTCTAACATATGGGGCACAATGACCATCTCATAGCCGTCTGCCAGGTGGCAGTCGATGAAATAGTTCAGCAGCGCCCATTCCAGCCGGGCCCCCATGCCGGTGTAGATCCAGAAGCCGGCGCCCGCCAGCTTTGTTCCCCGCTCGTAGTCGATCAAGCCCAGCTCGGTGCAGAGATCCACATGGTGCTTGGGCTCGAAGTCGAATTTGTGGGCTTCGCCGTAGTAGCGCAGAGGCTCGTTGTTCTCCTTCCCGCCGGGTACCAGATCCGGGTCGGGGAGATTGGGCAGGCTCAGCATCCAGGTGCGGTATTCCGCCTCCACCTCGGTGAGGGTCTTGTCATTCTCCGCAATCTGGGACTTCAGCTCCGCCATCTGCTGGAAAATGGGAGCCACATCCTGCCCCTGCTTTTTCAGCATGGGAATCTGCTTGGAAACCTTGTTTTGCTCCGCCTTCTTTGCCTCGGTGGAAGCAATCAGCTCTCGCCGGGCCGCATCCAGCTCCAAAATGCGATCCACTGCCGCGTCGCAGTCCAAACTCACTTCTCTGGATCGCAGCATCGCCTTAATCTGCTCGGGATTTTCCTTAATGCGTCGAATGTCAATCATACTTGTTCACCTCAAAAATATTGTGAGTTAATCAATTTTCAGATGCTCGTAAATTTCGCTTTCCGATTTGCAAAGCAGCTCCTTCAGAGGCTCGATCTGCTCCAAAAGAGATTTCAGCGTTTCCAGATCGTTTTTCTCATGGGATTTCATGGCGCTTTGCAGCAGCTCGCTGACCTTGACGGCGTCCTCCGCCCGCTGGGTCTGCTCCTGCAGCTTCTTCTCAAACTCGGTCTTTTCGGTTTCCTGATTTTTCTTCTGTTCGTTGAGCTGCTTCTGCAACTCCTTGACCTGGGTTTTCAGAGACCTGATTTCATCCTCCGACAGATCGGCATTCGTCCTCATCAGCAGCACATCGGCCTCCTGTTCCTCCACAGTCTTCTGGAGCTTTGCATTTTCCTCCTGCAAAGCGTTAATGTTGGCAGTCAGACCCGTCAGGGAAGCGGAGGTTTTCTGGTTCTTATCGTTGAGCTCCTGATTCATATTCTCAAGCCGCTTTGTCTCCATCAGGAACATCACGGCCACAAACAAAAAGGCAATCGCAAATAAAAACCCGAGATAAGTAACCAATGCAGAACGGCGCTTGGGAGAGAGGGGAACTTCGGCGTCATCGGAAGGCAGAGCTTGAGCTTCCTGTTCCGGAAGAGCTTCCGAATCGACAGTCTGAAGCTTTTCTTCGGTATCACTCATTTCATATATTCTCCTTTGTGGATAATTGCTGCAGGGCGAACAGCAGACGGTTCAGATCCTCGGTTCCGTAGAACTCCAATTCAAAGCGGCCCTTTCGTTTTCCATTTATAATTCGAACCTTTCTCCCTAATTGGCGGCTCAGAGAACGCTCGCACTCAGCGACATAGTCCACCTTGAGGGGATCAGGCTCCGGTTTTTCCGATTCCTTATCCAGATTCCGGCAGAAGGTTTCCGCCTGACGAACCGAAAGCTGCAGCGCAATGATGCGCTGTGCAGCCTGCATACGGAGCTTTTCGCTTTTCAGACCCAGCAGAGCTCTTGCATGACCGGGGGAGAGGCGACCGGATCGAACCATCTCCGCCAGCTCCTGCGACAGACTCAACAGCCGCAGCGCATTGGCCACGGCGGGTCTGGATTTTCCCACCCGCTGGGCGGTTTCCGCCTGGGTCAGGCCATATTCTTCCATAAGGGTTTGATAGCCTGCCGCTTCTTCCATGGGATTCAAATCTTCCCGCTGGAGATTTTCCACCAGAGCCAACTCCATGACCTTACGGTCGTCGGCTTCAATCACCAGCACCGGAACCTCTTCAAGTCCGGCCTTCCGGGCAGCCCGCCACCGACGTTCTCCGGCGATGATCTGATAATAGCCTCCCGCAATCTCCCGGACGGTAAGGGGTTGAATCATGCCGTGCTCTGCCAGAGAATCCGCCAGAGCCTGCAAAGCCTCCTCGTCAAATTCCTTTCTGGGTTGGTCGGGATTGGGCTCTACCCGATGCAGCGCTACTGTGGTCACAGCGCCGGACTGCTGGGTGAAATCCAGATTTGGATCATCCAGGAGCGCACTGAGTCCGCGGCCAAGACCGGATTGTTTTTTCATAAAATCATCCTTTAATCAGTCAAAATTATAGCGGTTCAAAATTTCCTCCGCCACGGCTAAGTAAGCCTTTGCGCCCCGGCTCTGCTTGTCATAGGCAATGACGGGCATGCCGTGGCTGGGAGCCTCTGCAAGACGGACATTGCGGGGAATGGCGGTTCCATAAACCCGTCCCGGGAAAAAACGACGAACCTCCTGCGCAACCTGGGCGGAAAAATTCGTTCGCCCGTCGAACATGGTCAGCAACACGCCGAATACCGTCAATCTGGGATTCAATCTTTTTTTAACCGCCCGCATGGTGGCCATCAAATCCGACAGTCCCTCTAAGGCATAGTACTCACACTGCACGGGAATCATAATCTGTTCCGCCGCACAAATGCCGTTCAGGGTCAAAAGCTCCAGAGAGGGCGGGCAGTCGATAAATACAAAATCATAGCCTTCCGCCACAGGCTCCAGCGCAGTTTTCAAAACATATTCCCGCTGATTCATCCCGGTGAGCTCCACACCCGCTCCGGCTAAAGCAGAGGAGGACGGAAGCACATCACCCCAATCTGTGTGTACAATGGCCTGTTCAGCGGAAACCTGATTGATAATCACATCGTAAGAAGTGTATTTGCTCCGGCGGCTGATGCCCATGCCGGATGTCGCGTTGGCCTGGGGATCGAAATCCACCAGCAAAACCCTGGCGCCCTTTTCCCGCAGGGCGGCGGTCACATTCACGGCAGAAGTCGTTTTGCCCACGCCGCCTTTTTGATTCACAATGGCAATGATTTTTCCCATAGCCTCAGCTCCCGGATAATTCTTCTCCTGATTATAGCACAATCCCCGAAAAAAGCAAGCATAAAAGAACAGAAGAACAGATTTTCCGTTGTTTCACGTGGAACAACGGAAAAGATACGCTGAAATTCTGAGTCTCAAAAGCGCACCGGGGCGGATTTGTAAATTTGACCTGCGATGTCGCAAGGGCCGCCTGACTTGTTTCCTTTGGCGTAAAAAATGTCTGATGCTGTCTTCAACTCACGCAGTCCACAATCTGACGCTCATAGCGCCCTTGATGGAAGACAAGTCTCAACTCATACAATATAATAAAAGAAATACTTGAAAT
>JAGAEW010000087.1 GCA_017612935.1 Oscillospiraceae bacterium | reverse complement strand
GGGAAAAACCTGCCTGAAATGGCCGCCGCCTGGTTGAAGGAGCGGGGCGAAGCGCCCGAAGTCCGCACGGTGCACCGACTGGACAAGGCCGTGGGAGGCCTCATGGTGCTGGCCCGAAGCCAGCGGGCGGCAGGGGATTTGATCCGTCAGATGGCCGAGCACAGGGTTCAAAAGGAATACCTGGCCGTCTTGCGGGGGGCGCCGGAGCAGGAGGAAGCGACGCTAAAGGATCTGCTCTTTCACGACAGCCGCAGCAACAAGACCTTCGTGGTCAGCCGCCCCCGGAAGGGAGTGCGGGAGGCAAAGCTGTCCTACCGGGTTCTGGCCCGGGTCAATTCCGGCGAACAAATTCTGACGCTGGTGCGGGTGCGGCTCTACACGGGGCGCACCCACCAGATTCGGGCACAGTTCTCCGCCCGGGGATTGCCCTTGCTGGGGGATCTGCGCTACGGCAGCCGCTCCGACCACGGCCCGGCCCTGTTTTCCTGCCTGCTTGCCTTTACCCATCCCGCCACCGGAAAAGCCCTGCGCTTTGAGCTGCTGCCAAAGGGCGAGCCTTGGGCGCGCTTTACCGGGAGCCTGCAAGCCTCAACGAATCCAAACGGGGAGGAAAACGCTCCCTGAAGCAAGGCCACAGCGCTCTGCGGCCACTGCGGGCCTGCCGGATCCTCTGGGAGAGAATTGCTTCCGGGGGATGCGTACAATACAAAAAATGGAGAGATAGCTGCGTGAAATACGAAGACGACAACCTGTCGGTGCAGGAGATCTTGCGACCGGGAGAACGTGTGATTTGGAGCGGATACCCCCAGAGACACGGCGTTCTGCGGCTGGAGGATCTGATTTTGATTCCCTTCAGCATTGCGTTCTGCTGCGTGGTTGCGCTGATTGAAGCGAGTCTTTTTTCAGGACAAGAGTTTCAAGATGATGTTTTTTTGGAGCGCTCTTTGTGCCGGCGGGACTGTATGTATTGATTGGCCGCCTTTTGTCCGGATGGTCTGAGGAGCATAAAAAACACTATATTGAATCCGCAGCGCAGCAGGCGAGATTCGCCAGAATCTTAACCAGCACACAGGAATCGAATGACGATGCTCTTTAAGAAACGGCATTCTGCATCCGGACTTTCCCGGAAACCCGATGCCTGAATAGAAAATACATACAACGAGGTACTGCTATGATTAATCAAGCCATCGCTTCTCTGGTGCAATCTGCCATCGACGCCGGGCTGATCCCGGAGGAGGAGCGGATCTTTTCCACCAATGCCCTGCTCGAGCGCCTGAAGCTGGACAGCTTTGAGGCCCCTGAAGCCCTGTCCGACCGGCCTCTTGCGGAGCTGCTGGCCATACTGACCGACGACGCCGTGGCCCGGGGTCTGTGCGAGGAGGATATTACGGCCCGGGATCTCTTTGATACCGGACTGATGGGCTGCCTGACCCCCCGGCCCGCCGAGGCCCGGCGGGAGTTCCGCAGCCGTCTGGCGCAGGATCCCCGCAGCGCCAGCGACTGGTACTATCACTTCAGCGGGGCCACCAACTACATCCGCTGGGACCGCATCCGCCGCAATCTGGTCTGGAAGGCGCCCACGGAATACGGGGATCTGGATATTACCGTCAATCTCAGCAAGCCTGAGAAGGCCACCACGTCCCTTGCCGCTGTCAAGGCCGCCAAGGAGGCTCCCAAGACGGCCTACCCCCTCTGTCTGCTGTGTCAGGAGAATGAGGGCTATGCCGGAAGGAGCAACCATCCCGGTCGGCAGAATCACCGACCTATGCCCCTGGTGCTGGACGGGGAGGACTTTTTCCTGCAATATTCCCCCTACGTTTACTACAACGAGCACTGCATCGCCTTCTCGGCCCAACATATCCCCATGGTGATCGACGCGCACGCCCTGCGGCAGCTTTTGGACTTTGTCACGATCTTCCCCCACTACTTCATGGGCTCCAACGCGGATCTGCCCATTGTAGGGGGCTCCATCTTCACCCACGCCCACTTTCAGGGGGGGCACTATCGCTTCGCCATTGAGAATGCCCCGGTGGAGACAGAGCTGAAGTTCCGGGGCTTCGAGGATGTGCAGGCAGGGATCCTGCGCTGGCCCATGAGCGTCCTTCGGCTGCGGGCCGGAGACAAGTCCCGGTTGGCCGCCCTGGCGGACCGGATTTTGCGCTGCTGGCGGAGTTACAGCGACGCGAGCGTGCAGATTTACGCCGAAACCGACGGCATTCCCCATAACACCGTTACTCCCATTGCCCGCCGCAAGGGGGCGGACTATGAAATGGATCTGGCCATGCGAAACAATCTCACCACCGCAGACTATCCCCTGGGCCTCTACCATCCTCATTCCGAGCTCCACCACATCAAGAAGGAGAACATCGGCCTGATTGAGGTCATGGGTTTGGCAGTGCTGCCCCCCCGGCTGAAAAACGAGCTGGCACGGGTGGAGGAGCTGCTGTGCAGCGGCGGCGATCTGCGGGGGGATCCTCTGAGTGAAAAGCACGCCGACTGGGCCCAGCAGCTCCGCAGCCGTTATACGATCACGCCGGAGAACGTGGAGGAAATCCTCCGCAAGGAGGTCGGCGTGGCCTTCGCAGGCTGCCTGGAGCACGCCGGTGTCTTCAAGCGCGACGAGGCGGGACACGCTGCCTTTCTGCGCTTTGCCGAGGCGGTCAACCGCCCTTAAAAACGGCACTGAAAGGGTATCGTTTCAAAGTGACCTGACCCATTTATGGGACAGCATCCGGTGTACAATAGGGCCATCAGCCTTCCGTATGCGCCATAAGCTGATGCTCTATATGGAAGAGGTCGTGACAAACTCTAAGCGCTATGCCGCCCTGTTTT
>JAGAEW010000086.1 GCA_017612935.1 Oscillospiraceae bacterium | reverse complement strand
TTAGGATGCAACATCCAAGGATCAGGAAATCAATGCGCTTGAGGGAATACGATTATTTGCAAAAAAATGTAGTCTTTGTAACAGTGTGTGTAAATCATCGGGAAAAATTGCTCGGTGAGGTGCTTCAACCTGAAACAGAGCTTGAGATTCCAAGTATGCAGCTTTCAAAAATTGGACAAGTGGTGGAAAGCTTTACGGAAACAATTTCCGGAATTGATAAATACGTAATTATGCCGAATCATGTTCATATGATTGTATTTGTTCCGGAGGGCAAGCATATCTCTACGATCATTCGCTCTTGGAAAACTCTAATCACAAAACAACTTGGCTATTCAATTTGGCAGAGAGAGTATTATGATCATGTGATTCGAGATGAGCAGGATTATCAGGTTCGCTGGAATTATATCAATAACAATGTAACCAAATGGGCATTGGATCCATATTATCAGAAATAACAGAAGAAAAATTTTCCGGTATGAAGGCGTCAGTGGTCAGGCAAAGGCCTCTGACCATCGTAGTGGCCCCTGACCATCGTAGTGGCCGCTGACCATTGTAGTGGCCGCTGACCACAGCGGCCAAACCTTATAACTCCAAACCCGTGAGGAAAGACGCACAAAGGCGCCTGTGGTCAGGCGCCACTACCAGAAACCCAGCCTCCGACCATCGTAGTGGCCTCCGACCATCGTAGTGGCCCCCGACCATCGTAGTGGCCGCTGACCATTGTAGTGGCCGCTGACCATTGTAGTGGCCGCTGACCACAGCGGCCAAACCTTATAACTCCAAACCCGGGTGGAAAGATTCACAAAGGCGCCTGTGGTCAGGTGCCTCTACACAACGAACAGAAAAGGAACGAAGCTCAATGGCAAAAAATCGTGATTACAAGCCTGAGGATATTCTCTTTCCAAATCAGGCAATCATCAGCAATGATTTGGTCAAGGAAATGGAGACTTCTTTCATGGAGTACTCCATGTCCGTCATTGTAGACCGGGCTCTGCCCGATGTGCGGGACGGCTTGAAGCCGGTGCACCGGAGAATTCTTTATGCCCTCTATGAGGACGGCCTGACTTCCGATAAGCCTTTCCGTAAATCCGCCACCTGTGTCGGTGACGTGATCGGTCGTTATCATCCCCACGGAGATGCTTCCGTCTATGACGCCATGGTGCGTTTGGCGCAGGACTTCTCCATGCGCTGCCGCCTGATCGAGGGTCACGGTAACTTCGGCTCCATCGACGGCGATCCCCCCGCTGCCTACCGTTACACCGAGGCGCGGATGTCAAAGCTCGCCAACGAAATGCTGCGGGACATTGAAAAGCAGGTGATCGATTGGGTTCCCAACTTCGACGAAACCCGTAAGGAACCCAAGGTTCTACCCTCCCGCTTCCCCAATCTGCTGGTCAACGGCTCCAGCGGCATCGCCGTGGGCATGGCCACCAATATTCCGCCCCACAATTTGCGGGAGGTCATTGACGCCTGCCTGTGCGTGCTGGAAAATCCCGAGGCGGAGCTTTCCGACCTCATGCAGTATATCAAGGGTCCGGATTTTCCCACAAAGGGGATTATTATGGGGCGCAGCGGCATACGTGCCGCCTACGCCACCGGTCGGGGACGCATTTTGGTTCGGGGCCGCACGGAGTTTGAAGAACACGGGCAAAACCGCATCCGCATCATCGTTACCGAGCTTCCCTATCAGGTCAACAAGAAGAAGCTGGTGGAAAATATTGCCGAACAGGTCAAGGACAAGCGCTTAGAGGGCATTTCCGACCTGCGGGACGAATCGGACCGCAATGGTATGCGGATTGTCATTGAGCTGAAGAAGGACGCCAATCCCCAAGTGGTCCTCAACCGCCTCTTTGCCCAGACGGCTCTGCAGTCCTCCTTCTCGGTGAATATGCTGGCCTTAGTGGACGATCAGAGCCAGCCCCGCTGCCTGACCCTGCGGAACGTGCTGGATGAATACCTGAGCTTCCAGGAGCAGGTCATCATCCGCCGCACCCAGTACGACCTGAAAAAGGCGGAGGAGCGGGCCCACATTCTGGAAGGTCTGCTGATCGCGCAGGATAATATCGACGAAGTGATCCGAATCATCCGTTCTGCCTACGACGATGCCAAGGAGCGTCTGATGGAGCGCTTTGGCCTGTCTGAAATTCAGGCCCAGACCATTCTGGATATGCGGCTCAAGGCGCTGCAAGGTCTGGAACGGGAGAAGTTAGAGGCGGAGTACCAGGAAATCGAAAAGAAAATTTCCTATTTCAAAGCGGTTCTGGCGGATATGAACCTGGTCAAGGGCATTTTGAAGGACGAGCTGACCGCCATCCGCGATCAATACGGGGACGAGCGCCTCACTGAGATTCAGGACGTGGAAGATGAGCTGGACATTGAAGACCTGATTGAGGAAGAGGACTGCGTCTTTACCATCTCTGAGCAGGGCTATATGAAACGGATGCCCGTGACGGAGTACCGGGCCCAGCGCCGGGGCGGTCGTGGCATTCACGCCGCCAACCTGAAGGAAGAGGACTTCGTGAAGGACATCTTTGCCGCCTCCACCCACGACAGCATTTTGTTCTTCACCGACCGGGGCAGATGCCACCGCAAGAAGGGCTATCAGATTCCTGAGGCCAGCCGCACCGCCCGGGGCACCGCTATGATTAACGTCCTGCCGCTGGAGCCGGGCGAATCCGTCACCGCCGGGGTCAATCTGCGGGAATTCGCTGAAAATGAGTACCTGATTATGGTCACTCGAAAGGGCACGGTGAAGCGGATTCAGCTTTCCGAGCTGAACACCGCCCGGAAGGCCGGAATCAAGGCAATTACCCTGGAGGAAGACGACAATCTCATTTCTGTCCGCCGCACCGACGGAGATCAGAAGATTCTGTTGGCGACCCGGAACGGTATGGCAATTTGCTTCCACGAGTCCGACGTCCGCTGCATGGGCAGAGGCGCCGCTGGTGTCCGGGGCATTACCCTGGCGCCGGACGATTATCTGGTGGGCGCGAATATCTATCAGGAGGGGAAGACCCTGCTCTCCGTCACCGAAAACGGCTACGGCAAGCGCACGGAGCTCTCCGCCTTCCTCAAGCCTGACGAAAACGGGGCCCGCACCCAGCCCCAGAGCCGTGGCGGCAAGGGTATGACTGCCTACGGCCTGTCTGAGAAGACCGGCAAGGTGGCCGGCGTCCGCATTGTCTCTGAGGACGAGGATTTGATGGTGATTGAGAATAACGGCGTCATCATCCGAATGCAGATTTCCGATATCAATGTCTATGGCAGAACTGCCCAGGGCGTCCGGGTCATGCGTCTGGAGGAGGGCAGTAAGGTCATCTCCGTCGAAACCGTCAGCCGGGAAGTCGAAGAGGAAGAAGAACCCAGGCAAAGCGAGCAGAGCTCTGGTGAAACTCCTGCCGAGCAGAAATAAAATGAGCTATATTGGTGAAATGAGAGCCTTTATCGGTCACAGACCGATGCTGACGGCAGGCGCCACGGTGTTGGTGCTGCGGGATCACAAGCTTTTGTTGAATCTGCGATCTGACACCAATACCTGGGGCATTCCAGGCGGCGGTCTGGAGCTGGGGGAAACCCTGGAGCAGACTGCTGCCCGGGAGCTGTGGGAGGAAACAAAGCTCCGTGCCGAAGGCTTTACGCTGCTGCACCTGTTTTCCGGAGAGGATTTCTATTTTCGCTACCCCAACGGGGACGAGCTCTATTCTGTCGTGGCACTCTACCGCGCCGAGAATGTCAGCGGAGAGCCGCGAATCAACGACGCAGAGAGCCGGAAACTAAAATTCTTCGGTCTTGACGCGCTGCCGCCGCTGGAATCCCGGGCGGAAAAGATCATCAATTGGCTGCTGGAGCAGCCTCTTTGAAGGAGATTATTATGGAAAGTAAAGAGAAAGTCACTGTGAAAAAAACCGCAAAAAACGGTATTTCTTTCGGCTGTGCTCTGGCAATGGTCATCAGCTATTCTGCCTGGCATTCCGTCGGTTGGGCAATTTTCCACGGTTTACTCAGTTGGGTCTATGTTGTGTATTTTGTGATCCGATATTGATACGAAAACCCAGTAGAAAACAGACAAGCCTTGCGGCTGGAATTGTGCCATGCAGCCTTGCTTCTGCTGACCTTTGATCTCCATTCTACGCTGCGGAAATCGCCTTGCCTGATAACATTTCCATCTTGCAAATCCTTGTCTTCATTTTGATTGGGTTTACGTATGCTTCTGTAAGAACTCACCGATTCGACCCTGCAGATCAGTAAAGAGGGACGATCCTGTGATGAAATGCCATCATAGAATCGTCCCTCTCCATTCTTCGATACCGCAATTTGACGTAGGGTAGCGGCTCCGCCTGTGCCATTCGAGGCAGACCACAGACGCCTTTATCCGAAGCCCTTGTAGGGTTGCTTTCTTTGCAGAAGGCGGGCAAACAAGGCCGCTGTGGTCAGCGGCCACTACCGCATGGCGCGGGTGCGGCTATTACGGAAATACCGACTGACCGATTGCTCTATTGCCGATTGCTAAAAATGTCAAGCGTTCAGGATTCCTTCTCCGTTGAATTCCGGAATATATTCGAGGCTTGCCGCCTCCGGGTCTTGTAAAAAGCCCTGTTCCAGACCAAAGAAATAGAGCCAGGACAGTACGGTGTCGTATTCCTCCCGGGTGATGCGCCGATCAAAGGGCGGCAGTTTTTTCGCCGGTCCCATGGGAACATACTGGCTCATCAGGGAAAATAAAACCGCTCCCTTTGGAAAGCTCTCAGCAATCCACTCCAAAACACCAATGGAGTTGTCCACCTGACCCGGTAGAATCAGATGCCGAATCACTACGCCCCGTTTGATCAAGCCATTCTCAATCACACAAGGCCCGGTCTGGCGGTACATCTCCAGAATGGCAGCCTTTGCGGTTTCCACATAATCCGGCGCTGCCGAGAGCAGTCCTGCCAGCGTATCGTCCGAATATTTCAGATCCGGCAGCCATACGTCGATTTTTCCCTCCAGTGCCCGCAGCGTTTCCACCCGTTCGTAACCCCCGCAGTTGTAGACCACCGGAACCGGAAGCTTTGGCTCCAGCGCCGGGAGAATGTCCGGTAAAAAGTGGGTGGGCGTCACTAAATTGATGTTATGATGGCCCGCTGCAATCAGAGCCTCGAAAATTTCCCGCAGGCGGCTGGAATCCAGAGCAAAGCCGTGGCGCAAGGTAGAAATCTCATAGTTTTGGCAAAATTTACAGCGCAGGGTACAGCCCGAGAAAAACACCGCTCCGGAGCCGTATTCCCCGGAAATCACCGGCTCCTCCCAGTAATGTCCCGCTGCGCGGGCCGCCACCGGGTGGGCCGCCATTCCGCAAAAGCCCTGCTGTCCTTCTGTCCGATCTACGCCGCAGCGTCGGGGGCAGAGTTCGCAGACCCAATAGGCTTTTTGATTTAGTTCCATTGGGATTCCCTCTCTTCTCGTTTTTCTCTATCATAGCAGAATGCGGTCAAAATCGCAAGCTTTACGAATGCTCAAAACTGTGGTATAATATTTTACACGTTTCATCTGCTGAGGGCGGATTGTGTTGCGCGAAAAGCGCTTGAAAATCGGATGTTTTTTACCGGCATCCCCGCCTGCCAGTTCAAATTGTTTCACGTGAAACACTCAAAAACAAAGGAGCCTGCCATGCTGAAGGTCGGACAAATCGAAGAAATTGAAATCACCGGATATTCCTCCGAAGGCATGGGGGTTTGCCGCATTGAAGGCTGTGCCGTCTTTGTGCCCAATGCCATACGGGGCGAACGCTGCGAGGTCAAAGTGACCCATGTCAGCCGGAACAGTGCCCACGGGAAAATTGAACGGATTTTGAAGCGCTCCCCCCACCGGATCAATCGGGCCTGCCCGGAAGCAAAGCTCTGCGGCGGCTGTCAGCTTCACCATATGGATTATGCCGAGGAGCTGTCCTTCAAGGCCCGAAAGGTGATGGACGCTTTGAACCGGCTTGGGGGACAGAGCCTGCCCTGCGTTCCCATCACCGGAGCGGACGGAGACAGGCGAAGCTTTTCCGACGAGCTTGAAAGCCATGAAGGAGAGCGGCAAAAGCCCTCCGGAATCGGAAAAAATCAAGTTTTTTCCGAAGCAGAAGCAGCAGTTCCCGTTCCGCCGGAGGCCTACGGCTACCGGAATAAGGCCCAGTACCCCATGGCCTTCAACAACGGGAAGCCTGTGGCAGGCTTCTATAAGAACCGTACCCACGAGGTCATCCCGGTGCAGCGCTGCGGAATTCTACCGGAAATTTTCGACCGGGTGCGGGACGCAGTGCTCCGCTGGGCAACGAAAAATCGGGTTTCGGTCTATCAAGAAGGCAGCGGGCAGGGACTTTTGCGGCATATCTACGTCCGCCGGGGCGCGGATTCCGGGCAAGTCATGGTCTGTCTTGTGGTAAACGGAGACAGACTGCCCCGGGAGCGGGACTTGATTCAAACTCTGCAACAGGAAATTCCGGGTCTGCGCTCTGTGATGCTCTCGGTTAATCCCAAGCAAACCAACGTGGTGCTGGGGGAGCATTTTCGTACCCTCTGGGGCACGGACTATATTGAGGATCAGCTCTGCGGCTTTACGTTCCGTCTCTCACCCCGATCTTTTTATCAGGTCAACCACGATCAGGCCCAGCGCCTCTATGCAAAGGCCGTAGAGCTGGCGGAACTCCACGGCAGGGAACGGGTGCTGGATCTCTACTGCGGCACGGGCACCATTACCCTTGCCCTCTCTCGAAAGGCAGGGAAGGTCATCGGGGTAGAGTTAGTCCCTCAGGCCATTGAGGACGCAAAGGAAAACGCCGCCCGTAACGGAGTAGAAAACGTGGATTTTTTCTGCGCCGACGCAGGCGAAGCCGCCCAACGCTTCGCCTCCCCGGGAAATCTGAGCGAAAAATCAAAGCAAAACGCCATCCCCACCGGAGATTCTGACGCAAAACGAGAAGCCGCCACCATCTCCGCCGGGATTGATGTCATCGTCGTAGACCCGCCCCGCAAGGGTCTGGCCCCGGAAGTCATTGAAGCTATGGCAGTCATGGCCCCCCGGAGAATCGTCTACGTCTCCTGCGACCCAGCCACCCTCGCCCGGGACGTCAAGCTCCTGTGCGAACAGGGATACAGATTAACCCACGCGGAGGCTTTTGATTTGTTTCCGAGAACATTCCACGTGGAGACGGTTGTTCAGTTGGTCAGAAAAAATCCGGATATGACGATCAGCGTGACGGTCAATTTGGAAGACGCCGACCTCACAGCCGCCGAGAGCAAGGCCACCTATGAGCAAATCAAGGACTACGTCCTGAAAACCTACGGTTTCCAAGTTACCAGCCTCCAGATTGCCCAGACCAAGCGTAAGCTCGGCCTTCCCATCGGAGACAATTATAACCTGTCTAAAAAGGAAAACCAGGTTATCCCGAAATGCC
>JAGAEW010000085.1 GCA_017612935.1 Oscillospiraceae bacterium | reverse complement strand
TGCGCAAGGCAAAAATCTATCTGCACGGAGATGGCGCAAGCTGGATCAAAACAGGTCTTGAATTCCTCCCGAACTGTGAATTCGTTTTAGACCGTTATCATAAAAACAAGTCCATCAAGCAAGCTCTGAGCGGGATTCCGCGTGTGTCGGGCAGCCAATACGAAAACCTGATCCGAAAAGCCTTGGATGAGCAAGACTTTGACCGGCTTTGCTCCATTCGGGATACGCTTTTGCGACGTTTCCCGGACCGAGAGAAGACGATTCGGGAGAACATGGATTATCTGCTGAACAACTTTGATGCAATCACCATTACAAGTCGTGATAAGGTCTCCTTGAATGGAGGATGTACGGAACCGCACGTCAGCCACGTCTTGTCAGCGCGCCTCAGCTCCCGGCCAGTCGGCTGGAGCAGAGATACGTTGCGGCGCTTCGTACCGATCCTGGCTGCCGGAGCTGCCACGTTTGACGGAGTACAGGCAGAAGAAAAGACTTATCCTCGTACGGCGGAATTCCTGAAAGAACTGAACAAGAGATTCCTGCCGAACACACTCGGTCTCGCTGATCCAGACCATTCCGTCACCTTTCCGGCCCGTCAAAACAAGGTCACGCCACTATTCAATGCTCTTAGACCATTTTGAGGTACATCTTTTTCCTACAACAACTTGACACCGACGATCTTTTGAAAGGATATTGACAGAAATCCTCCCTTGTGGTATATTCTAAGCGAAAGTGTCTGCCGCAGCAGACCGGAAAGGAGATAAAATAGATGCTTGTATGTGAGGTCTCTGCCGGATAACTGAATACGGGCGAGCGACGCGGCGGGGAACAGCCTGCCGGCTTTGCTGTGCCGTTTGAGAGGAACTTTCGGATACGTGGAAGCCGCAGGACGCAGCCATGGACGGGAGCTGCTTTTCTGCGGGCTCTTTTTACCCGTTTTCAGCCGACAGAGCGGAAAGGAGTGTTGTACCATGATTTATAACATCGAATTCCAGATCTTTATGACTGAAAACGGAGGATACTGTCTTGAATTTTATTGATTACGGTCCTGTGCCGAATTCGGAAGGCCTGCCGGGCGTTCCGGCCAGAATTACCGCCCAACACAAAGGGCGCTATGAAATCGCCTGCGAGTACGGACTCAGCTTTGCCCGCCTGAAAACCGGAGAATACTTTGCCGGCTCGGAGCTATTTCCGACTGTAGGCGATTACGTGATGATTCGCTACATTGAAAACGGGGATAGCCAGATCCTTGCGACCCTGCCCCGAAGGAGCTTCTTTTCCCGCCGGGAGCCGGGGGCGGAGCGGGAACAGGCGGTCGCGGCGAATTTCGACTATGTGTTCATCCTGCAGTCGATGAACGCCAACTTTAACCCCAAGCGGCTGGAACGCTATCTGACGATTGCCTGGCAGTCCGGGGCGACGCCCCTTGTGGTTCTGACCAAGGCGGATCTGGCGGAGGATCCCCGGAGCTTTCTCGCCCGGGCGGAGCAGGTGGCTGTGGGGGTGGAGCTTCATGCCGTCAGCGCCCACAGCGGAGCCGGGCTGGAAAAAATGCGTCCCTATTTGCAGCCGGGGAAGACCGTGGTGTTTTTAGGCTCCTCCGGTGTGGGAAAATCAAGCCTGGTCAACGCCCTGGCAGGGGAAGCGATTATGGCGGTCGGCGGCATTCGAGAGGAAGACGCCAGAGGACGCCACACCACGACCCACCGCCAGCTCCTTCTCCTGAACAGCGGAGCGCTGGTGATCGACACGCCGGGAATGCGGGAGCTGGGGATGTGGAGCGTGGACGAGGGGTTACAGGATGCCTTTTCCGATGTGGAACAGTTCTTCGGCCGCTGCCGCTTTGCGGACTGCAGCCATGAGCGGGAGCCCGGCTGCGCGATCCGGGAAGCAATCGCCGCCGGAACGCTGGAGGAGGCCCGCTGGCAGAGCTATCAGAAGCTGAAGGCGGAGTCGATCCCCCGGGGGGCACTGTTGCGGCGAAAGCAGGCCTGGAGCAAGGATGTTGCAAAAAACAAAAAGCAGAGGGAAAAAACTCTGTGAAATAAGAATCAGGAGGATGGAAAGCTTGAAACTGAACAAACGATTGACACTTTGTGGGCTGTGCGTGTGCTGGGCCCTGAGCGCCGCCCTTTCCGGATGCTCGGACCTGGACGCATCGCAGACGAGCCGGGAAAGCGGCGGAACGGAACAAACAAAGGCGGAATCCACCGCAACGGTCTCCGAGGGAACGGAAGCTGCCGACATCAATACGGCATACCTGCGGATTCCGAAGCTGTCCGCGGGTTTTGATGCGCGTGAAAAAGCGGCCTATGACTTCACGGAGCCTGCCATGAAGTATCTGGAGCAAATCGGCAAGGGGCTGGAGGCTGACGGAGCAGCGGCTTCCGCCCAGAGCAACGTGGTCAAGCTCGGCGACTGGATTGTAGAGGAGCTGGTTCAGGCTGGCTACCGGAAGGATCAAATTGAGCAACAGCACTTTGCGTATGAAGACTATACGGGAAAGCAGCAGAGCGGGCGCAATATTATCCTGACCGTGGAGGGAGAAGACCCCTCCCAACAGATTCTGGCGGGGGCTCATTATGACGGCGACGGCGTGGGAGACAACGGCTCCGGCGTCGCCCTGCTGCTGGCAAACGCCGTGGGCCTGGCTAAGACCAAGCCCCACTACACAGTACGGTACATCTTCTTCGATGCAGAGGAGGTGGGCCGCGAAGGCAGTAACTACTACAGCCGGCAGATGACGCCGGAGGAAGTCCGCTCGACGCTCTATATGATTAATCTGGATTCGCTGGCCTTTGGAGATTACTGCAATATCTACGGCGGGGATATGGTGAAAATCAAGGACGAAACCACAACGCAGGACGACAGAATCGAAGCCTATACCTTTGCGGCGGATACGGCTGAAAAGCTGGGCTTCCGGGTCATGCGAACAGCGGATCTGGACGGCTATTTTGAAGCCCACGGAACCGGCCCGGAGATTCAGATGGATACGCTCTACACCAATCCCTGGACTGCCGATCACCAGTCCCCCGCCAATTATTCCGTTCCCTCCCCGGCGACCCTCCCGGCCAGCGACCATGAGGGCTTTGCGGAGCGGGATATCGAGTATATCTATTTTGAGGCAACCAACTGGTTTGCCGAAGGGGAAAATGATGAGGTGGAGGCGAGCTCCTATACCGGCTTTGTGGAAACCTTTAACTACAGCCTTGGCCTGCACGGGATGTTTATGAACACGGAGCACGATACCTGGGAGAATCTGAACAAATACTTCCCGGGCCGGGCGGAGGAGCACTTTGAGCTCTATTCGCCGCTGCTTTCGGCACTGCTGCTGGCAAAATAAGAAAGGCCGTTCCATTTTACAGATAACGGGAGGGAAACAGCGTGGATCTTTCTTTTGTTTCCGGGAAAGAGAAGTTTAACTACCGGGTCTGCGGGGTGATCCTGTGGGGGCAGAAAATCCTTGCCATGCAGGACGAGCGCTCTCCCTATTATTATCTGCCGGGGGGCAGAGTTCACATGGGTGAGACAGCGGAGCACGCGGTGATCCGGGAGTTAGAGGAGGAGTTGGGCCTCACGCCGGAAATTCTACGTCCCCTCTGGCTCAATCAGGGCTTTTTCACCGAGGACGTGGATCAGCTCCGCTACCATGAGCTGTGCCTGTACTTTCTGATGGACGTTTCCAAGACGGATTTGCTCTCTCGCGGAGCGCGCTTCAGCCGGCGGGAGGGTCGGCATACCCACGAATTTGCGTGGCTGCCCTTCGAGCAGCTTCGGCAGACGTATTTCTATCCTGCGTTTCTGAAAACCGAGATCTTCCGCCTGCCGGGGCAGTTGACCCTGCGGACGGAGCTGGAATGATGCAGACCGGGAAAAAGACGGGCAGAAGGAGGAAGGAATGAATACCGTTTGGTCCAAACATGTGCAGGGGATCAACACCCTGTACCTGAGCCGAAAACTGAGATTTGACGCGCGTTTTTCCGAGCAGTACCGCAGCCTTTTCCGGCTGGATCCCCACAGGCAGTACCGGATTCTGGAAATCGGCTGCGGTCCCGGGGCTCTTGCGGGGGTGCTGCACCGCTGGTACCCCTGCGCGGAAATTACCGCCCTGGATCGGGACAGCGCTTTTCTGGACTTCGCAAGGTCCCATGAGCCGGGGATCACCTTTCTGGAGGGCGACGCCACCTGCCTGCCCTTTGAAGCGCAGAGCTTCGATGTGACTGTCTCCTACACGCTGCAGGAGCACGTGGAGCCTGCGGCCTTCTGGGGAGAACAGCATCGGGTCTTGAAACCGGGAGGTGTCTGCCTCTGCCTGTCTGCCCGGAAGGGCATTCGGCAGCTTGCCCCCTGTCTGGAGACAACAGAGGCGGAGCGCATCTTCTGGGCGGAGCAGCCGGATGCGGAACAGGAGTTCGAGACTTGGCAGGTCTGCAGATTCCCTTGCAGCGAAGCTCAGCTTCCCGCTGCCATGGAAGCCCACGGCTTCCGAAACGTCTCCACGGGCTATGTGGTGAGCGACCTCACGCCGGACGATCCGAAGTATTCCGCTCCCATGGCAGAGGCGATGATCGAAGCCGAGCGGCAGAACGATCTGGAAGCGGTTCGGAGCACGGATTCCCCCCGGGCTGAGCAGATTTGCGGGCTGGTCAATGCAAAATACGACGAGCGGCTCCGCCTGTACCGGGCCGGCATCAAGCAGTGGGATACTGCGGTTTCCCTGGCGATGATCCTGCGGGGGGAGCGTTGATCGGATGCTTTTCAAAGGATAAAGCTTACGAATCTCCGGAGAATGTGCCGAAACGGAAAGGGCGCAATAGAAGCAGATATCTACCGACCCGGAGGAGAATTGTCAAGGAGCC
>JAGAEW010000084.1 GCA_017612935.1 Oscillospiraceae bacterium | reverse complement strand
GTTGGAGGTCAACTGCCTGGTGTCGTAGGTGAACTTCCTGCCGCAGGATTTGCACTGGAAGCGCTGCTTCCCATGCAGAATCCCCTTGCGAATGAAGACGGCATTCTGGTCGCCGCAGCACGGACAGGTATCCGGCTCAATCTTGGTCAGCTCTTGATTCGACACCAGAAAGCGCTGGATCGTCGGGCTGATTTGATTTTTCTGATATTTGCTGAGCTGTTTCAGCATCGTCTGTAACTCTCTGTGGGTCCTCTTTGTCGCTCCCTTGCGCTTGATGACCCTATTGTACACCGGATGCTGTCCCATAAATGGGTCAGGTCACTTTGAAACGATACCCAACGATTTTTCAAATCGTTTTATGGAAGAAGCGTATTACATTGCAGGAATATTATATCCCATCTTCTATCGGCCTGCAAGATTAATTTTCCGGCGGACGGTTCCCGACAGGTTTTTTCTCCGCACCCTGATAGAATGGAGGCAAATTACAGCGGAGATGAAACCAATGAACGCAACTGCAATTCAGAAAAAACCACTTGTTTTTGGGGCGGAGCTGGGGAAGCGAGCCCTTCGTTCCCCCCTCGTCCAAAGGCTGCTGGGGGCTGTCGGTTACGCCGGAGCCGGCTTTGTGTTGGCAGCCCCCTCCCTTTTCGGACAGCCCCTGCCCCTCGGGGCGGCTCTGGTGCTCTGCGCCGGAATCTGGCTGCCCTCCCTGAGCGCTCTGGTGGGGGCCTGCAGCGGATACATTCTGCTCTGGGGCTGGGAGGCGGCCATGGACCCCCTGGCCCTGAGCCTGAGCTGCTTTACTGCGGCGCTGCTTTTTCGTAAAACCCCGGTTTCTCAGCCGATACTTGCCGCCCTGCTGACCCTGGCCGTAGAGGGGCTCTTTCTGCTGGACACCGGGATCCGTCTTCCCGGCCTGCTGCGGCTGCCCTTCGCAGCCGCCGTCGCCGCCCTGCTGCCTCGGCTGCACCAAAAGGCGGCACAGCCGGAAGCCGTTCCGGCAAGGCTCTGTGTCGGAGCCCTGCTGCTGCTGTGCGCAGTGGCTCTGGGGGGGCCGGTTCCGGCACTGCTGCTGGGAGGACTGTTGTTGCTGCCGCAGCTGCGTGGGCTGCCGTTTCCGGCGGAGAAACTCCGGCTCCGGGAGCCCCGAAGTCTGCCCCCACAGCTGGCAGTGGAACGGGCCCTACACACCATGTATGAGCTGCTGGCCCGGGAGGACCCCATTCTCCAACCCCTGCAATTAGCGGAGGTTTATGACTTTGCCGCCGAACAGGTCTGCCGCTGCTGCGTCAACTTCTCCCGCTGCTGGGAGCAGAACGCTGAGGAAACCTATCACGACCTCTGCGCCGCCGGACAGGCCATTTTACAGCGGGGAACTGCGGAGCGGGAGGACCTGCCTGAACGCTTCACCGGCCGCTGTCGCCACACGGCGGGCTTTCTGACGGCAGTCAACCAGTCGCTGGATCATATCCTGACCCAGCGCCGGGACATTCGCCGCCGCAGCGAGGGACGGCGAGTAGCAGCTGGCCAATACCTGGCCCTGGAGCGAATGCTGGCGGCCTTGAGCCGCAGCGGCTCCCCGGAGCCCCTGTGCTACTCCCCGGATCTGGCGGTGGGAACCGCCTGCAAGTGCGGAAACGTCGTCTCCGGCGACCGGGGGGCCACCTGTCGGGACCCCTTCGGCAACTTCTATGTGTTGCTCTGCGACGGCATGGGGGCGGGCTCCCCTGCCAGAAGCGAAAGCGACCGCACAGCCCGGCTGCTGACCGCCTTTCTCGGGGCGGGGATGTCAGCGGACACGGCGCTGGATCTGATTAACGGCTTCTTCGTGCTGCGAAAGGATACGGCCTTTGCAACCCTGGATCTGTTAAAGCTTGATCTGCGAACCGGAGCCGGAACCCTCTACAAATGGGGTGCAGCCCCCTCCTTTCTGCGACGGGGCAGCGAGGTGGAAAAAATAGGGGCAGTCACACCGCCTCCGGGGCTGGACGCATCGGAACGTCAGGCACCCGGACAGTATGAGCTGTCCCTCAGCGAAGGAGAAACCCTCGTTATGGTCAGTGATGGAGCCAATGGAGAGGAGACGGTCCAGCAGCTGACAGAATTCTCAGAGGGAACGGTACGGGATCTGGCCTCCTGCCTGATTACCCTTGGCGCATCCGACGCGGCCGATGATCGGACAGCCGTGGTGATTCGCCTGCGTTCCCTTCGATCTGCGTGAATCATAACACTTTTTGTTAACATAATCCATCGAATTCAGTCGCAAACCCGGGGGATTTTCGGAATTTGCCGAATTTTCTCCGGGGTTCCAACTTCGATGCATCCTGAAAACTTCAGGCTGCATCACCGTCTAATAAAGAATGCATTCGTATTTGGAGATCCAGTCCGCCAGATCGTGCAGACCGTTGGTGAACGCGGAGAACCGAGCCTGCTTATCGGCAACGGGGCGTTCGAAGGCTGCGGCTCCATGACGAGCGTGATCATCCCCGCCAGCGTGACCAGCATCGGCAAAAGTGCGTTTGGCTGGCATTGGAACGATGAAACCGGTAATGATCGCATCAAGAACTTTACCATCTACGGCATTGCCGGAACTGCCGCCGAGGAGTACGCAAAGAACGGTGGCTTCAAATTCATCCCGCTGGATCCGCAGTCCGGCTTCTGCGACGTGGATTCCAATGAGTTCTATTACGATGCAATGCTCTGGGCGGTGCAGAAGAGCGTTACCAACGGCACCTCCCAGGTGGAATTCAGCCCTGCAGATTTCTGCACCCGCGCACAGACGGTGACCTTCCTGTGGAGAGCCAACGGCAGAATTGCAGCGACGAATCCCAGCAATCCCTTTGTGGACGTGGCTTCCGGCAAAT
>JAGAEW010000083.1 GCA_017612935.1 Oscillospiraceae bacterium | reverse complement strand
GTTCGGAGCTTTCTCTGGTGGCCCAATGTGACCAGCAGGGAGCCGTCGATTTGATTTCTCGCGCCGGTGAGGGTTTGGACCGTCCCGGAGATCATGCACAAAAACGCCAGTAGCGCGATCATGGCCAGGGCTCCGAGGAAAGCGCCGAGGAGTATGGCCCTGCGCTGCATGGAGCTCAAAGAGCCCTTTTCGGGCACAGACGGAGCTGAGATTGGCTCTAAAATCAGAGCGTTAAACACAATTTGCGAATACGCCTCATAATGCTCCAGAATCCCCGTACACATATAATAAGCGCAGCGGGGACTGGGGCCGCTCACCCGGAGCTGGATCAGATTGGTTCCCTTTAAGGCGTTTGCCGCAACCGAGGCGCCCTTCACATCGTCGCCGTAGATTCGGCTGACGCGGTTGACCAGCACGTTGCTGGACAGGAAGGCGGCAAATTGCTCGGAGGAGCTGGAGGTGACGGTACCCGGCTGCAGGGCGGTGGAATTGTTCCTGGCGCTGACGGCAAGGGTCGCGGAGCAGGAGTATACAGGATGCACGAACAGGGTCGTAAAGATAAAGGCGGAGAGGGAAAACAGACCTGCGCACATCAAAACCATCCACCAGTTTGTCAGGATGCGGCGCAAAATGCAATACGGCTCAAGCTCTGCCCAGACAGACTGTGTTTTTTCAGCTTGCATCATGGTTGAACCTCACACAACAATCACGGTCAAAATCACCGTGGCGATTTCACCGGACAGGCCAGTGTAGTGGTAATAGACTTCATAGGTTCCGGGCTGGGAGCTGTCAACAGCGGAATCGTTCACGTTGACCTCGGAGCCGGGAACAGTCTTGTCGGAGCCGGACTTCATCGGATCTGATACGGACTGGATATAGCTGCGGAAGGGGACGGTTTCTCCCCGCTCCAGATAAATCAGATAGTCCTTCAGCCTGATTTCCGGCCTGGTGTGGGAGCTGGTCAAAATCTGCACCGTCAGGGGCAGGCTCACCTCGTCCTCCATCCGGTTGGAGGCGCTGATGCGGACCTTATAGGCTCCGGGGACGGTGTTGATGACAGAGCTCTGTTCGAGCTTGATGCGTCCGGAAATATCCCCCTCCAGCAGATCTGTCACAGTTACAGTGCCGTCAAAGCGGACGGTGTCGTTGACTCCGAAGGCCATGGGCTGGTTCAGGTGGAAGCGGGGGGAGGAATAGTCGGTATAGCGGGCGCTTCTGCTGAAGCAGGAATAGTTGGAGGCGCTGTCAAATACAATGTAAGTGACAGTAAAGCGGGAATCGTCTGTTTCCCGGTTGAAGGCGGAGATATGGATGACCCGGATGCTGGAGCTGATGTCCCCGTCGCGGTCGTCTGTGGCGCTGAGCCCCTGCAGCATGGCCTCAGGAGGGTCGTTGACGCTGATCTCGATCATGTCGGTTTCGGAGTGAAACACCGGCGGCGTCAGATCCTCATGGGTCTTGTTGTACCAGTACAGTCCGGCGGCGCCCGCGAGGGCGGCGCAGAAGAGCACGACCAACGTGGAACGAATCAATTTCAGCATAGCTTACAAATCTCCTTAAACGGTTTCATCCTTTGCGATTTTCAAGGGCAGCGTGTGGAGGACAAGCCGGGGATCAATTTCCGGGAAGCTTCGGTCCAGCAGCTCCAGCAGCGGCCCCATGTGGGGGCTGCGGAGGTTCACACGGTGGGCGTCGGAGGCGATGACGGGATTCACTGCCCGGCGCAGGAGAAGGGCGGCTGTCAGGCAGGCGCTCTGTCCCAGCGTGCCCAGCAGACTGCCCTTGTTGATCTGTAAAATTCTGCCGCGCTCCGCCCAGTCTGTGGCAAGGCCCGGATTGCGCTGAATACAGAAATAACGCTCCGGATGGGCAATGACGGGAACCAGCCGGGCCGCTTCCACGGCCTGCAGGCAGTGCTCCATATAGGCCGGTGCCTCGTCAAAATAGAATTCCGTCAGCAGGTAACGGGAGCCGTTGAGGGTCATAAAATCCTCCGCCTCCAAATGGGCTTCAAAATCCCCCCGGGCCAGCACCTCGGCGCCGGAGAGAATCGTAATGGGAATCTGCCTGTCGTCCAGGGCCTGCTGCAGTGTCTCATAGGCGGCGATCAGCGGAGCGGAGCGGTAGTTTTTGCGGGGGTCACGGGTGTTGCAGTGGGGCGTGGCGAAGATGTAGTGCACGCCGGAGCTGGCCGCAAGGGCGGCCATTTCGAGGCTCTCGTCCATAGTTTGGGCCCCATCGTCCAGATTGGGAAGAATATGGCAATGAAGATCCAGCACTGCATACACCCCCAACATAGTTTGATTAAACTCTATAATACTCGATTCATTAAAAAAATGCAACAGGTTTTCGGACTAAAAAATCAAATGAAAGATTTTTTTGCAATGATGGATAAAAGGCTGGACAATTCAGAAAAAGCGTTGTATAATGGGCTAAACGGTCCCACGGATCGTCAAATCTGTTATACTTTGCGCACATTGCGTGAAATGGAGGAAACAAATTATGCCTGTCAAAGTAGCAATCAACGGGTTTGGCCGTATTGGCCGTCTGGCTTTCCGTCAGATGTTCGGCGATTCTGCCTATGAAATCGTCGCCATCAATGACCTGACCTCTTCCAAGATGCTCGCGCATCTGCTGAAGTACGATTCCACCCAGGGCAACTACGCTATGAACCACAAGGTGGAGTTCAACGAAGGCGAAGGCGAAGACAACTATATCGTCGTAGACGGCAAGAAGATCGTCATCTACAAGATGCCCAATGCCGCCGATCTGCCCTGGGGCAAGCTGGGGGTTGACGTCGTGCTGGAGTGCACCGGCTTCTACACCAAGAAGGAGAAGGCCCAGGCTCACATCGACGCCGGCGCAAAGAAGGTCGTCATTTCCGCGCCCGCCGGCAACGACCTGCCCACCATCGTCTACAACGTCAACCATCAGGAGCTGACCAAGGCCGACAACATCATTTCCGCTGCTTCCTGCACCACCAACTGCCTGGCGCCCATGGCCAAGGCTCTGCATGAGTACGCGCCCATTGCCTCCGGCATTATGACCACCGTTCACGCCTACACCGGCGACCAGATGCCTCTGGACGGTCCCCAGAAGAAGGGCGATCTGCGCCGCTCCCGCGCCGCTGCTATCAATATCGTCCCCAACTCTACCGGTGCTGCCAAGGCCATCGGCCTGGTCATTCCCGAGCTCAACGGCAAGCTGATCGGCTCTGCCCAGCGTGTTCCCACCCCCACCGGATCCACCACCATTCTGGTTGCCGTTGTCAAGGGCAAGGATGTGAGCGTCGAGGGGATCAACGCCGCAATGAAGGCTGCCTCTAACGAGAGCTTCGGCTACAACACCGACGAGATCGTTTCTTCCGACGTTATCGGCATGACCTATGGCTCTCTCTTCGATGCTACCCAGACCATGGTTGCTAAGATCGACGAGGACACCTACCAGGTTCAGGTTGTTTCCTGGTACGACAACGAGAACTCCT
>JAGAEW010000082.1 GCA_017612935.1 Oscillospiraceae bacterium | reverse complement strand
TGTACATGTTGGGGATCATAAGCAGCAAGCCCTGGGAAGCAGTGTAGGTGGTGGTCAGAGCACCGGCGGCCAGAGAACCGTGGACAGTGCCGGAAGCGCCTGCCTCGGACTGCATCTCAACAACCTTGACCCGGTTGCCAAAGATGTTCTGACGACCCTGTGCGGACCACTGATCCACGTAGTCAGCCATGGGGCTGGACGGAGTGATGGGGTAGATACCGGCAACTTCCGTGAAGGCATAGCTCACGTGTGCGGCAGCGGTATTGCCGTCCATCGTCTTGAATTTACGTTGCAAGGGAATTACCTCCTAATCAAAGGGACAAAGTCCCGTAATCTGACAGCCTTAATATAACAGAAAACCCGCGATTTGTAAATGGGAAAAGTGAGTTTTTTTCTCAAAATATGAGAATTTCGGTCATTGCATGAGGGCATTTCTATAGATTGTGCTGCGGGATTGTGCGCTTTGCACTGTTCCACAATGTCAGAACTAATAATTCATGAATACTTCCTTATCAGCCTCTGGCATATGGCAGCAGCTTTTTCTTGACACGGCTTTTGGGGGCTGTTATAATTCACATGGCAGCGCACACCGTATCGATGTGTAGGCACATCAGCAAATACAAGCTTAGGAGGAATGCGTGTGAAAAAAACAACGCCCTTGATCCGCCGTCTGAGCAGATGGATTCTTTTGACCGCTCTGCTTTTCATCCTTGGCGTCGCTGCCCTGAATTATATCGCAGATCCCTACGGGGCCTTTGGAGATCCGGTGCTGCAATGGTGGAGTTATGATATGACAATGAATCCGCGTCTGGCAAAATATCAGTATCTGCAGCAGCATGCGCGTGAATACGACTCCCTCCTGATCGGCGGTTGTGGCTCCGTTGACTATCCGGTGGAAGCGCTGAATGAGTATTTCGGCGCAAATTTTTACATTTGCGCCGGAGGAGATTTGGATCTTTCCGCCGATGAGCAGCTTGCCACAGCCCTGATTGAAGCGCGGAACATCAAAAATTTGGTTCTGAATCTTTCCCCTTGTATGATTTTGAGCAATCAGCTTCCGGAAGGCTCCGCCGGAACAAAACAGCATTTTAAGGTGGAGGGCTCTTCTCCTCTCAGCTATACGCTGCGTTATCTGTTTATTAATCCGCTGGACAGCGCAAAAAAGCTGTACCGCTCCGCCCGCAACGGAACCCTGCAGAGCTCCTGCCGTTTGTTTGACGCCCGGACCGGCGCCTATGACCGCAGCCGCCGGGATATTGAACCGATCTCAGATCTGGAGCGTTATCTCGCCCAGGAGGAAAATAAGGTCTTTGAAAGACAGATCCATTCAGAAAAATCTCCGGATCCGGACAGCCTAAAAAGAGTTCTTGCTTCGGTTTCGCGCATAAAGCAACTTTGTTGGGAAAAGGGCATTCGCTTTCTGGTGCTCTGCCAGCCGATGGATTGGAAGGAACTGGAGGGTTTTTCAGACGCAGATCTGGCGCTGTTTCGCAACGAGCTGGCAGAGATTACCGACTACTGGGACTTTTCTCTGAGTGCATTCAGTTATGATCCCCGGTTTTTCTACGATCCGGAGCACCCGCGAAGCGATGTCGGCAGGCTGGTTCTCGCCCGGGTGTTTGACAATCCGGAGGTGCAGATTCCGGCAGAGTTCGGTCAGTACGTTGTGCAGGGAACAAGCCCCGGCGCGCCAAAGAAGAACCTGCATTTTTCAGAACCGATTGACATACAAGTTCCAATCCTTGTTTATCACCATCTTGTCGAAGATGTTGCCGACATCGAAAAGGGCTTTCCAAGAGAATACTTTGAGGATCACATGGCAGCATTGTCTCAGGCCGGATACCATCCGGTCAGTCTGGACGCGCTGCGCGACTGGGTGGAGCATGGAACGAGCCTGCCGTCAAAGCCGATTGTAATCAGCTTTGACGACGGATACCGGAGCAACTATGAAATCGCCTATCCGATTCTGCAGCGCTATGGCTTTCAGGCCACCATCTTTGCCATTGGTGTCAGCATCGGAAAGGACAGCTACAAGGATACCGGCAAGGCCATTACACCCCACTTTACACTGGAGCAGGCTGCAGAGATGGAAGCATCCGGGCTGATTACGATTTACAGTCACGGATATGACATCCACGAAGTTGAAAAGCTGGACCCTGCGCCGATCCGTCGAGGGCTGCTTCAACGGGATGACGAATCTGAGGCAGACTATATTGCATTTCTGCAACAGGACTGTGCAAAGATGCGGGAACTTCTCGGTCGAAAGTCCGTTGCGCTTTCCTTCCCCTATGGGTGCAGCTCCGAGCTTGCCGAACTCATTCTCAGTCAGCAAGATGTCTTTTCCACCCTGACAACGGCGGAGCACTGCAATACCCTGGTCCGCTGTCTCCCCCAAAGCCTGCGGCAGCTCGGACGCCTCAGAGCCCCCGGGGCAATCAGCGGTGCAGATCTCATTGAGAAGATTCGAGCTGCTGAAGCTGTCTCAGGGAATCCGTCCTGATTCGCGCCTTCATTCTTGGTTTATGCTTTGCAAGTTCCTGCAATTCCCTCTGCAATTTAGAAGTGCTGCCTTATGGCATCTTTACGCAAGGTACAGCCGGAATCCGGCTGTACCTTGCATTAATTTGTGCAAGCGGCGCCAATCATGAGAAAAAGTCCTGCCCACTCCCTTTACAAAACAGCTTTTCTCTGGTATAATACATAAGGTTATAAAGGAAATAATTTGCTCTTTTTGGAGTGGAACTATGACAGAACAAAGCAAAATTCGGAACTTTTCCATCGTGGCCCATATTGACCACGGTAAGTCCACGCTGGCAGATCGGCTTTTAGAGGAAACAAACACCGTTGACAAGCGTGAAATGGAGGAGCAGATCCTTGACAACATGGATCTGGAACGAGAGCGGGGCATTACCATCAAGGCGCGGGCCGTCAAATTGAACTATCGTGCCGATAACGGTGAAAGCTACGTTCTCAATTTGATTGATACGCCGGGGCACGTAGACTTCAACTACGAAGTTTCCCGTTCTCTCACCGCCTGCGAAGGTGCGGTTTTGGTGGTAGATGCTTCTCAGGGCATTGAGGCCCAGACCCTTGCCAACACTTATCTTGCAATTGACGAAGGTCTTGAGGTTCTGCCTGTGGTGAATAAGATTGATCTTCCCGCGGCCCGTCCCCAGGAGGTCAAGAAAGAAATCGAAGACGTCATCGGTCTGCCCGCCATGGATGCCCCGGAAATTTCGGCAAAAAACGGCATCAACATTCACGCTGTGCTGGAAATGATTGTCCGGGATGTTCCCCCTCCAAAGGGCGATCGGGAGGCTCCCCTTCAGGCTTTGATTTTTGACAGCCAATATGACAGCTACCGTGGCGTCGTGGTCTATATGCGGGTGATGAACGGCACCGTTCGCCCCGGTATGGATGTAAAGATGATGGCGTCCGGTGCGGTCTACAAGGTTGTGGAGTGTGGCTATCTGCACCCAAAGGGTATGGTTCCCGCCGAAGCGCTGGGCGCAGGCGAGGTCGGATATCTGACTGCCTCAATCAAAACCATCTCCGACACCCGGGTAGGCGACACCGTCACCGGAGCGGAAAACCCCGCCGCTGAACCTCTGCCAGGCTACAAGACCTGTCAGCCCATGGTATTTTCCGGCGTCTATCCTGCCGACGGCTCCAAATACGGCGATCTGCGGGATGCGCTGGAAAAGCTCAAGCTCAACGACGCCTCCATGTATTTTACCCAGGAAAACTCCATTGCCCTCGGCTTTGGCTTCCGCTGCGGCTTTTTGGGGCTGCTGCACATGGAAATCATCATGGAGCGGCTGGAGCGGGAGTTCAATCTTGACCTGATTACCACAGCGCCAAATGTCGTCTATGAGATTGATAAAACCGACGGCAGCCATATTGAGGTCTATACGCCCCTCAACTACCCGGACCCCATGGAAATCGCGCAGGCCTATGAGCCCTATGTCAAGGCCAGCATCATCGCACCGCCGGATTATGTGGGCAATATCATGGATCTGTGTCAGTTCCGCCGGGGAGAATTCAAGGATATGACTTATCTCGATCAGAGCCGGGTGGAGCTCCACTATGAAATCCCGCTGAACGAGATCATTTACGACTTCTTTGACGCCCTGAAGTCCCGCACCCGAGGCTATGGCTCCTTGGACTATGAGTTGATCGGCTACCGTCCTTCCAAGCTGGTTAAGCTGGACATTCTGCTCAACGGGGAGCTGGTGGACGCATTGAGCTTTATTCTCTTCGCAGATGAAGCCTACGCCCGCGCCCGCCGCATCTGTGAAAAGCTCAAAGACAACATTCCCCGCCAGATGTTTGAGATTCCGATTCAGGCGGCAATCGGCGGAAAAATTATCGCCCGGGAAACCATCAAGGCCCTGCGCAAGGATGTTTTAGCCAAATGCTACGGCGGCGATATCACCCGAAAGAAGAAGCTGCTGGAAAAGCAGAAGGAGGGCAAGAAGCGGATGCGCACCTTCGGGACGGTGTCTGTCCCCTCCGAGGCCTTTATGGCTGTGCTGAAAATGGACGAATAGGCGCCTGCCCTCGGACTTCTTCCAAATTAGGAGAACCTATGAATGAATTAAAACCTCTTGGCATCTACATCCATATCCCTTTTTGCCGCAGCAAATGCCAATACTGCGATTTTTATTCCATCGGCGGAAGTCGGGATCGGCGTCTGGTAGACAACTATCTGCAGGCGCTTTCCGAACACTTTAAGGAAACCGGCGCTCTTGCCACAGACTATGTGGTGGATACGGTTTACTTCGGCGGCGGGACCCCCTCTTTCTTTGGGGCCGACAACCTGCGCCGTATTTTTGCAGAGCTTCAGCATCGCTTCCGTGTGGACAAGGATGCCGAGATCACCTTCGAAGCAAACCCGGATTCTGTTTCGGACAATCTGTTGCGAAAGCTCCGGGCCGATGGCTTCAACCGTATGTCCCTCGGCGTCCAATCCGACCACGATGACGTGCTGCAAAAACTCGGTCGGCCTCATACTTATGAGCAGGCACGGACAGCCTTTCAGCAGGCCAGGGCCTGTGGATTCGACAACATTTCTCTGGATATGATGTATGGCCTGCCCAACCAATCTGCCGAGCAGTGGGAGCAGACCCTGACCCATGTGCTGAATCTTCGCCCGGAACATATTTCCTGCTATGGCTTAAAGCTGGAACCGGGCACGCCCCTCTGGGAGTATCGGGACGCAGCCAATCTTCCCTCGGATGAGGTGCAGGCGGATATGTACCTGAACACCGTGGAAATCTTAGAGGCGTCGGGATATCGGCAATATGAAATTTCTAACTTTTCCAAGCCCGGCTTTGAATCCCGCCACAATCTGAAATATTGGCTTGGAGACGAGTATATTGGCTTTGGTCCCGCTGCTTCCTCAGACTTTGCGGGGAAACGTTTCACTAACAACCGGGATATTCAGAATTACATTCGCGGAGTTCTCAAGCAGGATGTCACGATTCTATTGGAGTGTGAAAGCATTCCCGCCCGGGAACGTGCCGGAGAGTATGTGATGCTGAGGCTGCGAACCACCCAGGGCATCAGTCCGGAGGAATATGAGAAGCAATATTTAATGCCATTTGCTCCCCTGCTGGCAGCCATTGAGCCCCTGGCAGCCCGGGAATATTTTGTCCAAAAGGACGGACGATGGATTTTGACGCCGAAAGGCTTTCTGGTGTCCAACCAAATTATCGTCCGTTTGCAGGAAGCCCAGGAGGCCAGTGAGCCACTGGCAAAAAAGAGGTAATATAAAACAAAACATTTTTATATAGGAAAACCAAAAATAATAAAGAAGGTGCAATTATGACGAACAGGAAACAGGAACCTGCATCGGCAAGCGAATCCAAATCGGGAAAAAGCAGGCACATTATTTTTGAAAAAAAATTGCCCGTGCAGCATTGGATCCAATATATGCTCTGGAATCTCGGTCTGATGTTGTTGGCCTGCGGCATATTGACCTATTTTACGCTTCAGCTTTCTTACGGCAATTTGAATTCTGTAATCCGTTTCGGCTATTTTGACAACCCCTGGATCCCGGTTTTTAACCTTTTGATTACTTTTACGCTCTGTGTGTTTCTCTTTGCCTTAACCGGAAGGGCTTGGCTTGGCTATCTTCTGACAGCAATCATTTGTTTCGGAATTACCCTGGCAAACTATTATTTAATCAGCCTTCGCGGCAATCCCCTCTTTTTCCGGGATCTTCCTTACCTGCAGGCGGCTCTTTCCGGCAGTGATGAGTTTAAGGTGAGCAGATTGATAATAGACGCCATCACAATTTCGGTGCTATGTTCCATTGCCCTGGCATTTTTGAGCTGCTGGCGTCCACGGCTCAGCTTCTACTACGTGATCTGGTTCGTAATCAGCGGCGCTCTATTTGTGGGCAGCCTCTGGCTGACTACTCTGAAGCCGGTCAATGAGCTGACAGAGTATTATAAATGGATCGAGCCTACAAACAGCACGGAGGTGTACGTTTCCCGCGGCGTTCTTTATTCCTTCTCCCAGTCTGTCTTTGACAACTCCGACATGCCATCTGTCTACTCCGATCAATAATCCGTTTTGCTCTACTGCCGCCAGTGGCAGCTTTGCTTCGACGCTTTGGCGCAGCAAGCCCAAAAAAGTTTATTATTTATAGATAAAGGATGGATATTATGGAAAAACTGTACGGAAAAGATTTGGCTGTCCTGGCCTACAAGGCTCGGCTGCTGGCTGTGGACGCGGTCCATCGCGCTTCCTCCGGCCACCCCGGCGGTTCTCTGTCCTGCGCTGACGCGCTGGCGGCCCTCTACTTCAACGAAATGAATGTAGACCCTGCCAACCCCAAGTGGGAAGACCGTGACCGCTTCGTCCTGTCGAAGGGACACTGCGCGCCTTCCCTTTACGCAGTGTTGGCCCTGCGGGGCTTCTTCCCTGTGGAGGACCTCCAGCAGCTTCGCTCTATCAAATCTCACCTCTCCGGCCATCCGGATATGCGCTACGTTCCCGGTGTAGATATGTCTACAGGCTCTCTCGGTCAGGGACTGTCTTCCGCTGTCGGCATGGCGCTGTCGGCAAAGATTACGGGCAAGCAGTTCCGTACCTATGCCATCTGCGGGGACGGTGAAGTGGCAGATGGCCAGATCTGGGAAGCCATAATGTCCGCTGCCAAGTGGAAGCTTGATAATCTCTGCGCCTTCATTGATGTCAACGGTCTGCAAATCGACGGCGCAACCAAGGATGTCATGCCCACTGAGCCTTTGGATCAGAAGCTGGAAGCCTTTAATTGGCACGTTGTCAAAATTGACGGCCATAACATGGACCAGATCCTTGCCGCTTTGGCGGAAGCCCGGGCAAGCAAGGGCAAGCCCACCGCCATTTTAATGGCCACCGTCAAGGGCAAGGGTGTCTCCTTCATGGAAGACAAGGCAGGTTGGCACGGCAAGGCTCCCAACGACGAGGAATTTGCCGTTGCAAAGGCCGAGCTGGAAGCCCGCATCAAAGAATTGGAGGAAAACTGATATGGCAGGGAAAATAGCAACGCGCGCCGCCTACGGCAAAACCATCGTAGCGCTGGCTGAACAGGATCCCAAGCTGATGGTTTTGGATGCCGACCTTTCCATGGCAACCATGACCAAGGATTTTGCTGCGACCTATCCCGAACGCTTCTTCGACTGCGGAATCGCCGAAAACAATATGGTCGGGATCGCCGCCGGTATGGCAGCTTGCGGCCTCAAGCCCTTTGTAAATTCCTTTGCCATGTTCGTTGCAGGACGTTCCTATGAGCAGATCCGGAACTCCGTTGCCTATCCTCGGCTCAACGTCAAGGTTGTGGGCTCCCACGGCGGCGTTTCCGTAGGGGAGGACGGCGCCACCCATCAGTGCATTGAGGACTTTGCCCTAATGCGTGAGATTCCCGGTATGCTGGTGCTCTGCCCCTGCGACGGCCATGAAATGACCCAGGCCGTGAAAGCTCTGCTGGACTATGAGGGACCCGCTTATATGCGTCTGGCTCGGTCTGCCACGGAAATCTTCACCGACGAAATTCCAGGTTATCATTTTGAGCTTGGCAAGGGCATTACTCTGGCAGACGGTAGGGATGTCACCATCATCGCTGTCGGGATCATGGTCGGCATGGCCCTGAAGGCCCGTGAAATTCTTGCCGCAGAGGGCATTTCCGCCCGTGTCATCAATATGCACACCATTAAGCCTCTGGATGAGACCCTTGTGCTTCAGGCCGCCAGAGAAACCGGCGCCATCGTCACCTCCGAGGAGGCTTCCACCCTCGGCGGCCTCGGCGGAGCCGTTGCAGAACTTGTGGCGGAGAACTGCCCGATTCCGGTGCTTCGCCACGGTGTCAACGACAGTTTCGGGCGCAGCGGCACTGCAGCTGCAGTGCTGGAGCACTACGGTCTGACCCCCGAGCTTCTTGCGGACAAGTGCCGCAAGGCTGTTTCAATGAAAAAATAAGCATTTCTAAAAGCAGCACCGCGCAGTTCAGGTATCCGAATTGCGCGGTGCTGCTTTCCCATACATTATTGGATTCAATTATTACGGCTTTTTGATTCCCAGATTCAGTCCCAATGACAGAACTGACAGTCCCAACAACAGCAGAAAGGGCGCGCTAAAGTCGTGTTTTCGTCAATTTGCACAATTCATGTTAAATGCAGGCGGGTAGGGGAGACCTAATACGGTTTCTGATGCTTAGACCTCAAAATCGAGGCATGGGTTCAAATAATGGACGTTCTTTCGATCCAACTGCACTCAGAAAGTTGGAATAGAAACTTCTAAGTGCAGAAGGTGGACGATCTGACAATTTCCAATGGAGTAGAAATTGTTAGCTGCCCGCGATTGTCACTGGAACAGCGCAAATTAAGTCGATTTGTCTTCGATGTCTGGGTTCGATAAAATACAGGACAAGTTTCTTTCCTTGCACGAACTTTTTGCAATGGTTCGTTTTTTGGGGGGGATAGATTTTCAAAATGCGGTACAAACAAATGGAAGATTAGAACAAGCCTGGTCGGTGATTTTGTCATTATCATCAACTCAAACTTTGCCTGATCGGAAGGGTAGACCTCTCAAAAAACAAAACGCATTTAGAGGTGGGCCCAATTTAATATCTGAAAAAATCAAAAACGGTTTCCTATTATTCAAGCCCCAACGCAACAAAATAAAAATTTTGTTGCGTTGGGGCTTGAATTCATCTTAGATTTTTGATATACTTGTTTTGCAATACAAACTGTGGAGGTTTTGCTATGGAGCGCTATTCCGACTGTCCGCTGGTCCTTCGGGAATTCCTTTCTTACCACGAAACGATTAAGGGCCAGTCCCAGAGGACGATTGCTGAGTACTATCTTGATCTGCGGTTGTTTTTTCGGTTTATGAAGCTTGTTAAAAATGAGATGCCATATCACACGGATTTGAACGTCATTCCCATCAAGGATATTGATCTTCCGTTTATTCGTATGATTACAACTACAGATATATTTGATTTTCTGTCATATCTTGCCAATGATCGGATTGTAAATGAGGATAGCGATTCTGAAACCAAAGGAATTTCCTCGGCCAGTCGGGCCAGAAAACTATCGGCCATTAAATCTTTTTTCAAATACCTGACGGTCCGGACCAAGCAATTGGAGGAAAATCCCGTTCAGGATCTGGAATATCCCAAGCTGCGAAAAACTCTGCCGCGATACCTGACGCTGGAGCAATCTGCCGAATTGCTGCGCTCGGTGGATGGCCCAAATAAAACGCGGGATTTTGCAATTTTAATGATTTTTCTAAACTGCGGGATCCGGCGCTCGGAATTGGTCAATCTCAACCTCAGTGATATATATGAGGATCGCATCCGTGTCATTGGAAAAGGAAATAAAGAACGGATTGTTTACATGGGCTCCAGTTGTAAAAAAGCGATTGACTCCTATTTGGTTGAGCGCAATCAAGTTGTACTATCTGATAACCGGGCGCTCTTCGGCTCCAGGGATCATAATCGGATTTCTGTTTCTGCGGTCCATCGTCTTGTAAAGAAACATTTACTTGAGGCAGGCTTGGATCCAACAAAGTTCTCTGCCCACAAGCTTCGTCACACTGCAGCAACGCTGATGTTGCAAAACGGTGTGGATGTCAAAACTGTTCAAGAGGTTTTGGGACATGAAAACCTCAATACCACGCAGATCTATACCCACATTGAAAACACGGAACTGAAAATTGCCTCCGAGGCCAATCCAATCTCCAAGATAGACTTATAAGACAAGGAAAACTCCTGGGAATCAAATCTTGGGAGTTTTCCTTATGTCGATTATCCTAACGATATTTCGATGGCTTCCCGGAGGTTTCGAACCCGAAGAAGCTGCAGCCCCTTTGGAGCAACAATTTTTTCCGAACCATTTTTCGGAATCACGCATTTTGTAAAGCCCAGGCGGGCGACCTCGCTCAAACGCTGCTCAAGGTTAGAAACGATACGGGTCTCCCCTGTCAGGCCAAGTTCCCCGATGGCAGTCAAATCGTCCGCGACCGGGACGTCCCGAAAACTGGAGGCGATGGCAATCGCCACCGGAAGATCAGAGCCCGGCTCATCAATGTGTAGTCCACCGATTACGTTCAGAAACAGGTCGCAGTCTGAAAGCCGAAGACCGCCTCGTTTTTCCAGCACAGCCACAAGCAGTGCTGCGCGGTTGTAGTCAAAGCCGTCTGTGGTACGCCGGGGAACATTGAGATAGCTTCGTGTGACCAGAGCCTGAACCTCTGCAAGAACAGGGCGGCTGCCCTCCATGGCACAGGCCACACATGTCCCGGCTGCTCCCTTGGGACGGCCTGCCAGCAGAACCTCAGAGGGATTTGGAATCTCCCGCAAACCGGAATCACACATCTCAAATACGCCAATTTCATTGGTGGAGCCAAAGCGGTTTTTGGCAGCTCGCAACAGACGATAGGAGCCGCTGCGTTCCCCTTCAAAGTATAGCACACAGTCCACCATGTGCTCCAGCACCTTTGGTCCGGCAATAGAGCCCTCTTTGTTGATATGCCCCACGACAAACACCGTGATTCCCGTCTGCTTTGAGAGCTGCAACAGTGCCATTGTACAGTCCTTCACCTGAGAGATGCCTCCCGGTGTTGTGGCATTTCCCGAGGCGTACATGGTCTGGATGGAGTCGATTATCAATATCGCCGGTTCGCTCTCATTTACAGCCCGGATAATTTCATCCATCTCC
>JAGAEW010000011.1 GCA_017612935.1 Oscillospiraceae bacterium | reverse complement strand
GGCTGACCAGCTTGAGAACCAGTCGAATCAGGATTATGCCGACCGCAAAGATCAGCAACGCACAGAGGAGCGTATTCAAGGGCAGGTTCCGCAGCACGTCTCGAAGACCGGAGAAGAAACCTGTTGTATTGCCGCTTTGGGACATTCCATCACCTCATCTCTGTTGTAGCGTGTCCGGTTTACGCCGGGCGCTTTTCATTTTATCCCAGAAAGGGCCAGATGTCAACCGGGAAAGAGAGAAGCGTCACATACGGACTTGACTCTCCGCGTTGACAAAAGCGGCGAGATGTGATACCCTAAAGCAGGGTGATAACTATGGATGAAACGATTATCGCGGGGAACGATCCGCTGTGCTGCAGGGCGCAGGGGAGCATTCCCTGTGTTCCGTCTGTAGTTGCGCTGGGTTTTTTTGACGGCGTTCACCTGGGGCACGGCGCTCTGTTGCGCCTGACTGCTGCGATTGCCGCCCGGGAGGGCTGGCGCTCTGTCGCGTTGACCTTTGACCGCTGTCCCGGTAAGGACGGACGGCTGCTGAACACTGTGGAGGATCGCGTCCGCCTGATCCGGGAGGGCTACGGCATCCACAGGGTGCAGGTTTTGCCCTTTACAAAGGAACTGATGGCGGAGCCCTGGGAGCGCTTTTTGGAAAAACTTGCGGCTAAGGGCGCTATCCATTTGGTCTGCGGCTGGGACTATCACTTTGGCTGGCAAGGACGGGGCAACCCAGAACTGCTACGGAGCTGGTGCGCCGCCAACGGGCTGGGCTGCGATGTGATTCCCCGGTTGACAATAGACGGAATCACCGTTTCCGCTACCTTTTTGAAAACCCTCATTGAGGCCGGAGATGTGGAGACTGCCGCTCGCTATTACGGACATCCCCACCTTCTCAGCGGTGTCGTTCAGCAAGGGCGACGTCTGGGGCATACGATGGGCTTTCCTACAGCCAATCTTCTGCCTCCACCGGAGCTGCTGCTGCCCCGGGACGGGGTCTATGCCGTCCGAGGTCGAACGGAAGACGGCATGTATATCGGCGTGTGCAACGTCGGCACCCGTCCAACGGTCAACGGGCACCGCCGCACCGTGGAAACCTGGCTCTCCGGCTTTGACGGTGACCTTTACGGCAGAGAACTGACGGTGGAATTCTGCCGCTTCCTCCGGGAGGAGCAGAAGTTTCCCTCTCTGGAAGCGCTGAAAGCAGAAATCTTCCGCAACCGGGAGGATGCAGAGGCCTGGTTTGCACAGCAGAAGGAAACGAAGGAATGACGATACGCACCAAGGCAATCTGCGTCTTCGGCTGACAGGAGGAGAACCATGAAGCTGGTGGAACCTTCCCTCGCTTATGCAGAGCAAATTCAAGCTTACCGCAGCGAATTTCTGGAGGCGGGCAGCACTATGGATGGCTGCGGATGGCTGCGGCGCTTTGAGGACAGCGCGGCCTGGATTGAGCAGGTCCGGGCGGAGCGGGATCCTGCCACAGTCCCGGCGGACTTTGTACCCTGCTCGACCTTCCTTTGCATTCGGGAGGAGGACGATCAGCTTGTAGGCATGCTCCAGATCCGGCACTGCCTGAACGAAATGCTGCGGCGATATGCCGGGCATATCGGCTACAGTGTGGCCCCAAGCCAGCGGCGAAAGGGCTATGCCACCCGGATGCTGGCGCTGGGGCTGGAACAGTGCAGGGCCATGGGGCTGAGCCGAGTGTTGGTGGCTTGCAGGCCAGACAACGAGGGCAGCCGCCGGACAATTCTGTACAACGGCGGGCTCTATGAATCAACAGTCTACTGGCCGGAGCGCGACGTTTATCTGGAGCGCTACTGGATTACCATTACAAAAAACAAGGAGGAACCAGAGATGAAGGAACTTAAGCAAGCTTATTTCACAGGGGAGCGCGCCCTGTTCGGGGAGCACGATCTGCGGGTGGTGGACTCTGTCTTTGATGCAGGCGAATCCCCCCTCAAGGAGTGCCGGGATTTGGAATTGCGGGGAAATCTCTTCCGCTGGAAGTATCCCTTGTGGTACTGCAAGAATGTGGACGTGGAGGGCTGCACTTGGTTTGAAATGGCCCGGGCCGGCGTTTGGTACACCGACAACATTCGGGTCAGGAACGCCGTCATTCAGGCTCCCAAAAACTTCCGCCGCTGCAACGGTCTGACATTGGAGGACGTGGTGTTCACCAATCCTGCCGAAACTGTCTGGTCCTGCAAAAATGTGAAGATGAAAAACGTCAGCGCCGCCGGTGCTCCCTACTTCTGCATGAACAGTGAGAATTTGGAAATTGACGGTCTGACCCTGGATGGCAACTACTCCTTCGATGGCGCGAAAAACATGGTGATCCGAAACTCCCGCCTGCTGACAAAGGACGCATTCTGGAACACCGAAAACGTCACGGTTTACGACTCTTTTATCTCCGGCGAGTATCTGGGCTGGAATGCGAAGAACCTGACCCTTGTGAACTGCACCGTCGAAAGCCTGCAGGGAATGTGCTATATTGAGAACCTGAAAATGATTAATTGCAAGCTGATCCACACCTCCCTTGCCTTTGAGTACGCCACGGTGGAGGCGGAGATTGCCTCCAAAATCGACAGCGTGCTGAACCCCAGCTCCGGCACCATCAGCGCCCCTGCCATCGGAGAGCTGATTCTGGAGAAGGACTTCATAGACCCGGGCAAGACCAAAATCGTCTGTAAGGAGATTGACGAGAGCTTCGAGCATCCGGAATGGCGGAGAAAGTGATCATTGGTAGTTGTGCGATATGGAGAACGCGGCAAGTGCAAAAAAGCCCCGGAATTGGAAGAAGCTTATTGTCTGCCTGGTTCTCGCTGCGACCCTTGTGACGGGTGTGATTTATGGGGGGGTCAATCAAGCGCAAAGACATTGATATTGTGAAGAACGGTGCGGCCAGTGTGGTTCCCTCCCAAGAAGCGTTGGTTTAGAACCTCACGGATGCAGGGTATGCTGTTCAGCAATTTGACGATATTTACGGGCTGGAAGCTACAGGCAAACGTGTATATGCAGAAAAGGGCGGCAGCCGGATTGACATCTGCTATCAGCTCAACCAAGCCGATGCGACGACTGTCTTTCAGTTCTTCAAGGAGAAATATCTGAATGACCCAAACTGTGACTACTATATCATTGCACAAAATGAAAGCTTCGTCTATTATATCAGCGACAAAGCTGCCTTTTAGAAAGGCGGTTTCAAGAGCACGGATAATATCGGAGAACAGTATATCAGGGAGAATTAGGAGAAACAGTTAGGAGGCAAGGATGCAGCACTACAATTTTGACAATCCGCCCTCTCGGCGTGGGACGAAGTGCTATAAGTGGGACTGCCAACCCGGCGAGCTGCCCATGTGGATTGCAGATATGGACTTTGAGGTGGCGCCGGAGATTCGTTCTGCCCTTCAGCGGCGGTTGGATCATGGCATTTACGGCTACGACAGCATGGGTGAAGACTGGTACGACGCCTATCTCGGCTGGTGGCGAGAGCGCCACGGCCTGTGCATGGAACGGGAAAATCTGATTTTCTCCACGGGAGTTGTCGCGTCCATCTCTTCTCTGGTACGAAAGCTGACAACTCCAAACGAAAAAGTTCTGATTCAAACCCCGGTCTATAATATCTTTTTTAATTCCATTGTCAACAACGGTGCCCGGGTACTGGAAAGCCCCCTGCGTTATGACGGGGATAATTGGTCCATGGACTTTACCGATCTGGAGCAGAAGCTCTCCGACCCCCAGTGCACCCTGATGATTCTCTGCAACCCCCATAATCCCGTGGGGCGTATCTGGAGCCGGGGGGAGCTGGCTCAGGTTGGCGAGCTGTGTGATAAGCACCACGTCACCGTGATTTCCGACGAGATTCATTGCGATCTGACTGCGCCGGGGCAGGGCTATTTGCCCTTTGCCGCTGTGAGCGAGGTCTGCCGCCGAATCTCCATCACCTGTATCGCGCCAACCAAGGCCTTCAATCTGGCAGGCATGCACAGCTCCGCCGTCTATGCGGCGGACCCAGTGCTGCACCACAAGGCCTGGCGGACCCTGAACACCGACGAGGTGGCGGAGCCCAATACCTTTGCCGCCCCCGCCGCCATTGCCGCCTTCACCCTTGGGGGCAACTGGCTGGATCAGGCCCGGGACTATATCTGGGAGAACAAGAAGCTGGTGCGGGATTTCGCCGCCCGGGAACTGCCAGGGGTCAAACTTCGGGTCAGTGATGCAACCTATTTGCTCTGGGTGGACGTAAGTGCCCGGACAAAGAATGTGCAGAACTTTACTGAGCGGCTTCGGGCCGAGACTGGTCTCTGGGTCACGCCCGGCACTGCCTACGGTGCAAAAGGCGAGGGCTTCTTTCGCATGAACGTAGCCTGTCCCCGGGCTCTGGTGGAAGACGCGCTGGAGCGCTTGAAGGGCTTTTTGACTGATGTTGGATAATAAGTTCGGGGCTGTAGCAAATCTGTCCCAGAAAAGTAAGCGTCAAATCTGAGGGCTACTTCAACCCGCCCTCAGATTTGACGCTTACGAAATTGGTGTTAGTTTAGAATCGTGGACCTGTCCCATCTATGGGACAGGAAGTATGATACACATGGGTCATCAGAGACAACGAGCTGTTGACAATGACCCGGACAGCGTTGGCAAAAGCAATCAGACAACTCAGCGAATATCAAATCGACAAGCTTTAGAAGATGGTTTTGGAGTATTCACTCCTCAACCATGAACTTGAGGCAGTGCGGCCTGAGACTTGCCCGAAGTGTGGAGCAG
>JAGAEW010000081.1 GCA_017612935.1 Oscillospiraceae bacterium | reverse complement strand
TGCAAGCTCCGGATTCCAAACGTAGGGACGGGGGGGTGCTGCGCTTTTCCGCAGCGGCAGCGGGCTGGCAGGCGGCAGAGGCCGCTGTGGTCAGCGGCCACTACGGTCAGCGGCCACTACAAAAAAGGCGGAAGCCCCCGTAGTGGCGCCTGACCACAGGCGCCTGCCCTTCCGGACGGAGAAAGCTGCCGATTTGAGGTACAAGCTCCCGATTCCAAACGTAGGGACGGGGGGTGCTGCGCTTTTCCGCAGCGGCAGCGGGCCGGCAGACGGCAGAGGCCGCTGTGGTCAGCGGCCACTACAAAAAAGGCGTGCGCCGCCGCGGGGTGTTGCCGCAGCCTCCCTCAAGCGCAAAAAGGCGCCCACCGCGGCGAGCGCCCGAAAAACACATCGCTCCGATTGCTGCGACACAAGCTCTCTGCCTCCTATGGGAATACGAAAACAAGGAGAATGTGCTTTTACCGGGAAAATAAAAACGTCAAAGCACCGAAGCGCTGTGTTTGCAAGATCTGTTTTCCGCAAATCTCTGCCCCAGAGCCGGAACAAACCCTTGCGTTCCGTAGCTGCATGGAGTATAATGAAGATCGAAATTTACAGCAGGAGAAGTCAGACAAGGGCTGCAACAGGAGGTCTGCCGTGAAGACAGTGGTGATTACGGACGGAAAATACAGATCCGCGCTGGCGGCAGCCCGGGATTTGGGCCGCCGCGGCTTCCGCGTCGTCGTGACCCAGACGCGGGTGGAGAGCAGATCGGAGCCGCCTGTCTTTTCCTCCCGTTTTGCCGAAGGCGTCTGGGTGGAGGGAAGTACGACAGATCCGGCCTACTCGGATCGGCTGCTGACCCTGCTCTCGACGTATGACAGGCCGACCCTGCTCTGCGTCGGGGCGGGGACGCTGAATGTCGTAGCGTCGGCGCGGGAACACTTTGCCGGGGCTGCGGACTTTCTCATTGCCGATTCCCGGACCCTGGATGCGCTGAACGACAAGCAGCAAGTGCACGCACGGGCTGTGGAGCTGGGTTTGCCCGTTCCCCGGCAGTATGAGGGACGTCCGGAGCGCTATCCCGTAATTCTGAAACCCCGCTGCGGGGAAAAGCTCGGCCTCAAGGCGGCGCAGCGCTATGCGGTCGCCCGGGATGAAGCCCAGTTTCAGAGCCAATACGCGGCCATGTGCCGCCTCGACCCGGAACCGATTGTGCAGGAACTGATTCAGGGGCCGGGGCGGGGCGTGAGCCTCCTGCTGGGGCGGGATTCCCAACTGCTGGGGGCGATCTGCCACCGCAGGCTCCGGGAATACCCCATGGGCGGCGGGCCATCGACCTGCTGCGTGAGCGAATATGACGGGACCAGAATTGAAGCCGCCCGCAGACTGCTGCAAAGCTTTGGCTTTGTGGGGCTGGCTATGGTGGAATTCAAGGGAGATACGATCTTAGAGGTCAATCCCCGAATCTGGGGCTCCTTCCCGTTGGTATCTGTTTCCAGCAGCCCATTGACCGAAAAATATGTCCGGGCTGCGGCGGGAGAGGACCTGGCCTATCAGAAGGCGGACTACGAAATCGGGAAAAAGATGCGTTTCTGCCTCAATGACCTGGCGGCCTCCGCCGATCTGCTGCGCCACGGAAAGCTCAAGGAGGGCTGTAGGGGACTGTTGGATTTTTTCCGGGTGCGGGAGGCGCTGCGAGACCCGGAGGACAAGACGGCCTTCCGAAACTATCTGAAAAGTTATTTCCGCTGAAACGGAATGAACTTCCGGGGAAAGAGGGATTATTATGGAATTGAAGCTGGATCTGCACATTCACAGCGCAGCCTCTCCGGACGGGAGAATGAGCCCGGACGAAATCACCGCGCTGGCGAGAGCCAGAGGGCTGCAGGGGGTTGCCATCTGCGATCACGATGTCCTGTATCGCCCCGGGGCGGAAGCGGACACCCATGGGATTCTGGTGATTCCGGGCATTGAGTTTTCCACGGACTGCGGCCACCTTTTGGGGCTGTTTCTGACGGAGCCTCTGGAGGGGCGGGATGCAGAGCGTTTGATTCAAGGCATTCACGCCCAAGGTGGGCTGGCGGTCCTGGCCCATCCCTTTGAGCACAGCAGCGATGCGGGGCGCTTTCAAAAGATCGTCCCGCTGTTGGACGGAATGGAGCTGTGGAACGGCAGGGCAAATCGGAAGTTTCCCGACGCAAATGCCCGGGCGCAGCGCTTTGCCCGGGAGAACGGACTTGCCGGGACGGGGGGCAGCGACGCACACCTGCCCCGGGAGATCGGCAACGGCTTTGTCACCGTGGAGGTGGAGGAGCGATCCCTGCAGGCTGTTAAAGAGGCGTTGCGCCGACCGGGCAATCGGGTTTCCGGGCAGAATGGGCGGCACTGGGATGCAGCCCGAAGCAGAAGAACAAGGCTGTCCAAGACCAGCGCCGGGCCTGGGCCAAGGCTGAAATGGTTTGCCTATGCGGGCAAGTGCCTGCTGGAGGATTTGCTGCACAGACCCCTGCGAATCAGAAAGGGAGAATAGCGACATGTCTTTGGTTGTAAAAATCGGAAAAGCAGGGAAAGCCGTGCTGCGCCGGGCGCTGCCCCAGCCGGAGCCCCATCTGTGCTATACCCGCCGAATTGAGCGGATCTGCACCAAAAAACGTATTTGCGCCATGACCTTCGACGACGGCCCCATGAATCTTCCGGCAAGCCCGGATCGCTTTTCCGGTCGGGCGCTGACGGAGGTTTTGCTCGATACGCTGGCTCAATACGGGGCCAAGGGTACCTTTGATGTCGTGGGGGACACTTCGGAAAATTACCCGGATCAGGCGGGAAAGAACGGCTCCCCCGCCTGGGGCGGAATCAAATACGACCACTATCCCGACATTCAGCAGGACGGACAAGGGGGCGCGCTTCACAACAAACGCCTGATCCGGCGAATGCTGGATGAGGGGCATCAGATTACGAACCACGGCTACCGGCATATCATTTTCGGGAAAAAGCCCTTCGTATATGGCAAGCGGGTGTTTTTGGGAAGCTATGAGGCGGCGCAGGCAGATCTGAAGCGGCTGCATGGGTTGCTTTCGGAGGGGTACGGATATGAGATGACCATGGGCCGCCCACCCCACTATGTGGATAAGGTGGAGCCGGGCTTGAGCGCCTATGACATCTATGCGGCGCTGGGGTATCAGTATCTGGCGGCTTCCTTCGACGGGGGCGGCTGGCTGCCCTCCGTGAATCAGAACCCGGAGACGGCGCTGGAGGCGGAGGTTCGGGCCATGGTGGAGCCAATGCGATCCGCGCTGGAAAAAGACCCGGATTTCTTCTGCGGCCAGATAATTTTTCAAAAGGACGGCTACAATATGGCACGCCGTACGCCGGTGGCCTACGGTCTGGGGCAGCAGCTCGAGCTGTTGCAGCAGTACGGCTATCGGGTCGTGACGGTGGCGGAGCTGATGGCGGAGAGCCCCTTTTCCGATCTGGGCCGGGAGGACGCTGATTTTGAGAAGCTGAAGGAGCTGCAAAAGATCCGGGCCGTGGTCTATTCCGACAACCGCCTGCGCCTGGATCGGCATATGAGCATCGGCGAGCTTGCCATGCTCCTCTGCCCGCGGGACGAGGCGCTCAGCAGACGTATGGCAGCGATCCGCAGCGGGGAAAAGCTTGGCCCCTATTCCGGCGCGCTGGCGTGGTGTGCAGAGCAGAAGCTGCTGCCGGATCTGACCAAAGCAGGAAAAGCCGGCTGGAATGCGCCGATTACGGCGCTGCCGGAGGCGTACTTTGAGGCAACATCGGACTTCACCCGCCGCAGCGTCTACCGTGCGGCTCGTTTGGACCGGCTGAAATAACAGACCGCGCCGGAAACTGCAAAAACCGGGTTTTGCAGGACGCCGCTTCGGTCAAATGAAGCAGCTTGCCTGAGAAAGGCGTCCTTATGGCAGTCAGAGCTCAGAGGCGGAGAGACGCGACGATTTCCAGACGGTTCGGCTCCACATGGCAAGGGAGAAACAAAACTGATACGCCAGCCTGTACGGCTTCCTCTAAAGCGGCGGCAAAAACGGGATCGGTCTCTTTGTTCGGAAGAACTGTTTTGAGTTCGTCTGCCTGCAGTACAAAGGCAACGGAAGCGCTGTAACCTTGAGAAACGGCGGCGGTCAGCTCCCGCAGATGCTTTGTCCCGCGTTCTGTCGGTGCATCTGGGAAATAGCCGATCCCGTCCCGCTCCAAGGTGCAGCCTTTGACCTCCAACAGGTGACGTTCGCGCTTCCGCTCCAGATAGAAGTCGATCCGGGACTGCCCAAAGCGGTATTCCGGCTGAATGTGTTCAAAGCCCTGGGGCTCCAACCATTCCCGTACCACCCGGTTCGGCGCCTGGCTGTCGATGTTGAAGAGAATGCCGCTGTCTTTTCGAACACAGATCAAATCGTAGCTTGTTTTCCGTGCCGGGTTGTCAGAAGGGGCCAGCCAAATCTCTGCCCCCGGAACCAGGAGCTCCCGGCATCGGCCGGTGTTCTTAACATGGACGCTATGCCGTTCGCCGCATATTTCCGCGATCGCCACAAAGCGGTTGAGCCGTGTCAAAAAGCGGCCGGGACAGATGTGCTCGTAGTGCATAAGTCATGCCCTGCAAAAGCTGCGCCCACTGGCAGCAGACAGCAGCTTTCGCGCCTTTCGTTGAGCTTTCACTGGTATTGTACCGTGACGGAGATAAAAAAACAACTCCAAAGCTCGATTTTTATCTTTTTTGTAAAAGAGAAAAATAAAAAAAGGGCTTGACAAATGGAACAGCTTCGTGTATAATCATCATCGTCGCCGGACAACGGCGGCGAAAGTACGGAAGGTTAGCTCAGCTGGGAGAGCACTTGCCTTACAAGCAAGGGGTCACAGGTTCGAGCCCTGTACTTTCCACCATACTTGGCCCGGTGGTGCAGTCGGTTAGCACGCCAGCCTGTCACGCTGGAGGTCGA
>JAGAEW010000080.1 GCA_017612935.1 Oscillospiraceae bacterium | reverse complement strand
GATTGCCAGTTTGCACAATTTTTTGAACTAATCGGAGGGAAACGACGTGAGGCAAAAATGGATTGCCGTACCAATGCTGATGATTTGTCTGCTGTGTGCCTGCGTCAGCAAGGAAACGGATTCTGTACAGGCGCCCGTGGATTTTCGTAGCGCCCTGCTGGCCCACAGAGGCTGCGGCTTTACGCTGGAGGCCAGGGCCGACAGCGGCGAGGGGCTCTGGGTGTTGACGCTGGAGTGTGAGCTGGATCAGAGGGGCAGCGGGACGGTGACGGTTCTGGCCCCGGATTCCATCGCCGGGATCACCGTTGCCCTCGAGGCTGACAGCGAGCAACTGCGCTATCAGGATCTGGCCCTGGGGCTGGACTTGCTGCCCGGCACGGAGTTGGCTCCTGCAGCGGCCCCCGGAAGGATCGTCCGGGCCTGGGCCCAGGACTGGATTGCCTCCGCCGGTCCGGAGGGCGAGACACAACTGGTCTGCTACGAGGACCCGGGGCTGGAGATCCGAACCTGGTTTGACCCGGCGGGGACGCCCCTGCGGGCGGAGCTGCTGCGAAACGGACAGAGCTGCTTTGCCGGAGAAATCCGAAACTTTGAATGGAAAGCCGGAACGAACAATGAAATTACTCAAGAGAACCTGGGCTGATATTTCCATGGACAATCTCAGCCACAACTATCATCTGCTGCGGAGCAGGATTCCCGCCGACTGCCGCTTCCTCGGGGTTGTCAAGGCGGACGCCTACGGACACGGGGCCGTGCCCGTCAGTCGTCAACTGGTGGATCTGGGAGCGGACTATCTGGCGGTCTCCAATATGGAGGAGGCGGTGCAGCTCCGGCGGAGCTATATCCGTCTTCCAATTCTGATTCTGGGCTATACCCCGGCCTTCTATGCCGAGGATATGGTGGATATGGGCATCCGACAGGAGGTTCACTCGCTGGAATATGCCGGGCAACTGAATCAGGCCCTGGCGGGGACGGGAAAACGGCTGAAAATCCACCTGAAGCTGGACACCGGAATGTCCCGGCTGGGCTTCTTCGCCTATGACGACGAACAGACCCCGGAGCAGCTGCGGCAGATTGCCGCCATGGAGCATCTGCTGCCAGAGGGGATCTTCACCCATTTTTCCGTGGCGGACTCCTGCGGGGCGGAGGATCGGGCCTTCACAGCCCGGCAGTTTGAACGCTTTACCGCCATGGTCAGGGATCTGGAGGGCAGCGGGGTCCACTTCAAGCTGCGTCACTGCTGCAACTCCGCTGGGACCCTGCTGTATCCGGAGTATGCGCTGGATATGGTTCGCCCCGGCATCGCAACCTATGGCATCAGTCCCAGCGAGGCGCTGGAGGGCCGCTTCGATCTGCGTCCCTTAATGAGCCTGCGTACCACCGTTTCCCAGATCCGTCCCTTCCGGCCGGATGTGGATGTGAGCTACGGCCGCAGCTATACCACCCCGGACCACCGGCGCATCGCGGTGCTGGCCATCGGCTATGCCGACGGTCTGCCCCGGAGCCTCTCCAACCGGGCAAGCTTCCTGCTGCACGGAAAGCGGGTCCCGGTGGTGGGACGCATCTGCATGGATATGTGCATGGTGGACGTGACGCAGGTGCCGGAGGCGGCGGTGGGGGACGTGGTGACAGTCTTCGGGGGGGACGGCGAGGCGTCGATTCCCGTGGAGGATCTGGCCCGCCTGACCGGAACCATCCCCTATGAAACCCTCTGCTCCATTAACAAGCGAACACCCCGCTTTTATCTGGACGGAGATCAGCGGATGGAGGTTTTGCAGTACATCGTGTGAGCCGGGATGACAGAATTTGTCCTTGAAGCCTGAGAATTCAAGACTGAAAATGAATCACGAAAAAATTTTTGTTCGGTGACAGACTGCGGCAGGCTGACAAGCTTTGAAAAAACTGTTGTTTTTCAGCAAATGATTCGCACTGAGATTTTTACCGCAAAAAACGCCGAGGATCCTGCGATTGCAGTCCTCGGCGTTTTTCTGAAACTGTGTTGCAACAGCCTCTTTTTCGTTCTGACAAGCGAATTGAGTTTTGATAATTACCTTTTAGTTGAATCTACCAAAGCCAATCACATAGTGAAAGGTGTCCTTATCGTTAAGCGTACCGAGCTCACCGTTACCAAGAGACATAATGTGTTCCTGGTAAGCAACCGTATTACCGCAGTTTCCTTCAATTGTAAAAATACGAACCCTATAATACGAAATCAATCAAAAGACCATGCCGTTTTTGGAAAATTTTATCAGTTTCAGCTTGCGTCAGAACATCAAAAGAAAAATGGAAAGAGCTTACAATTCGGAACGCGACATTGTAATATTGTCTGCGTGCAGCCTTGCGGATGGCCTGTCGTCTTCGCCGTTATTTCAGAACTTGACAAAAATCGCCCCTGCTGCATAGACTGACATGGAAGTATATTTCCGACTGCTCTGTGGAAGAATAGGAAGGAAATCATGACCGGAGTGTGAGTCACATGGAAAGCAACGTCAGACGGGGCGATATTTATTACGCCGATTTGAGCCCGGTGGTGGGAAGCGAGCAGGGCGGAACCCGTCCGGTGCTGATCGTGCAGAATGACACGGGAAACCGGTATTCTCCCACGGTCATTGCAGCTGCCATCACCAGCCAGCTCGGCAAGGCGCGGCTGCCCACCCATATCACGGTTCCCGGCCGGGAGGTGGGCTTGAGCAAGGATTCCGTGATCCTGCTCGAGCAGATCCGAACCCTGGACAAACGCCGCCTGCGGGAGCATATGGGGCGGCTGACCGACGCCCAGATGTCCAAGGTGGACACCGCGATCGCGGTCTCCTTTGGACTGTCCCAGCCATAGGCCCGTCATTCCCCCGGGCCATACCCGGGGCGGCACCTCCAAATGGAGATGCAGAATAAAAATGTTTTTATTTGGGGATGTTGACATTTTTCAAACAAGGCATAGCAAAAGACACTCCCTTCTGCATAAGCTCTATGCGGAAGGGAGTGTTTCTTATGGAGTATGAGATCTATTTTCAGGCAGAGCCCCGGGGTGCGATCCGGCTGGAGCCGGAGGGGCTATATTATCGGCTTTCCGGCCGCTGTACAGAGCCGGGACCGGGGATCTGGCGGCTGTGGGCCTGTTTCGGAGAGGAGAGCCGGCTGGTGGGGGTTTGCAGCCCTGGGG
>JAGAEW010000079.1 GCA_017612935.1 Oscillospiraceae bacterium | reverse complement strand
CAGGCAGATCCTGTCTGCCGCCCTGTAAAACGGGAGGGCGGCAGGCCCTCCCGAACAGCGGTTTTGTTTTTTACTCCGGTGTGTAGTTATCAAAATATCCCTGAATGTAAACGATCGGGGGGCCTTTGTCCCCGGAACCGGAGGTCAGGTCGCACAGGGAGCCGATCAGATCCGTGAGCTGCCGGGGGGTCGTGCCCTGAGCTGCCATGTCGCCCACCAGACTTTCGCCGGTCTTGGCACGAATCCGGTCGGAAATGGCGTTGCGCAGTTCGTCACCGGAGAGCGCGCCGAAGTCGTTATCTGCCAGATACTTGAGCTTGAGCTCGTTGGGCGTGCCGCCGAGACCCTTGGTATAGCCGGGGCTGACGACGGGATCGGCCAGCTCCCAGATCTTTCCGACGGGGTCCTTGAAGGCACCGTCACCGTAGACCATTGCTTCGATCTGCTTGCCGGAGAGCTCCGACAACTGCTTGGAAATCCGCTCGGCAACCTGGGTGCAGTCTCTGGGGAAGAGCTTGACGGATTCTTCCGTAGCCTTGTTGGAGCCCAGAAGACCGTAGGCGGCGTTGTAACCGCTGCCGTCAACCGGAGCGGTCATCAGATCGTCCAGCCCCAGAACGATTTTGCAGCCGGCTTCCCGGAGCAGGCGCTTGGAGCGGGCGCGGGTATGAATGTCGGCGGTAATGACTGCGTCGGTGATGGGCACCAGAGTCTGAATGCGGTTGCCCAGAAGAATTTCAGCCTGTGCGCCGCAACTTTCGATCAAACTGGTGTAAAAGTCGATGTAATCGACACCGGTGAAGGGATGAAGAATGTGACCGAATTTTGTGCGGAAGTCCGCGACGGTCAAAGTGTCGGAATAGGGGTTGACGCCGGCCTTGTCCAGCAGATCAAGATCAACCAAATGATTGCCGACCTCATCAGAGGGATAAGACAGCAGCAAAATGACCTTCTTACTGGCAAGGGCAATGCTTTTGAGCAGCAGGGAAAAGCGGTTCCGGCTCAAAATGGGGAAGGCGACACCTACCGTGCCTCCGCCGGTTTTGGCCTTAATATCGGCAGCAATTTGCTCAATGGAGGCATAGTTGCCCTGGGCCCGCGCAACCACAGACTCAGTGACAGCCACGATGTCCCGGTCTTTGGGTGTGATGTTTGCTTCCTTCCAGGCTGCCTGAACGGAGGCGGCGGCAACGGCGGCAATATCGTCTCCCTGTCGGATGATGGGGGCCCGAACGCCCCGGACGACTGTTCCGATGGTTCTCATGTATCAGCTTCTCCTTTACGGTCAGATTACAAGGCTCAATCAGAGACTTCTGTATCCAAAATATTATACATGATTTTTTCGAAAAAATCAATCTTATCGATTCTATTGAAAGATATTTGTTGAGCTTGACGAAAGCTGGAAAACGCAAAAAATGAATTTTATGAACAATTCAGGGCTTCGCCCCACAAGCCGGGGCGGAACTTACCATGTCCCTTTATACTGAGATTCCATAAAAGTGTTGAAAAACATTTGATTCTGCATCCCAAAATGGGAATGCAGCCCCGGGGGCAAAGCCCAGGGGAAATCACTTCGCACTTCGGGAAAAAGCCAGAGGAAAACCCCTGCGGGTTTCCTCCCGGTCCGGGACGATCATTGCAGGGGAGGGCCTTATCCGCGCTGAGGGGCGGCGCAGCTGGAGGACCAATCGAGCCCTTTCGGGCGGAAAAACCGCAGCTTTCGATCAGAAAGCAGGATTTCCACATCCCTCCCACGACGAATCTCTCCGTCCAGATTGACAAGCTCCTCCTGAGTGCAGTGAACCGTCAGCTTTTGTGTGCGGATGTGACGAAACAGAGCCGGGTATTCGGCGTAACGACCTGCCTTGTAGGCTCCGATCATGCTTGCCACCTGAAAGCGGGAAACCTTGCTGACCAGCAGAACATCCAAAATGCCGTCGTCGGGCATGGCCTCCGGAACCGGCTCGTAACCGCCCCCGTAGAACCGCCCGTTGCAAATGCAGATGAGGGTCAGTCTGCTGTCGATGCGTTGGCCGTTGACCTCAATGAGGTAGTGGTGATGAAGGGGATGGGCCAAATTGATTACAGTGGAAAGGGTATAGGCACCGTTGCCTGAAATCAGCGGCAGCCGTTTGCAGGACTGCACAGCGCCAGCAATCCGGGCGTCGAGGCCGATTGAGCAGATGGAAAGACAGTGATCCGGGCCGACCCGGATCAAGTCCAGCAGCAGCTCCTCGGAATCCAGCAGGCGCTCCAGACTGCGAAATGCAGTGGGATCACTGAAATTTTTGATGAAGTCATTGCCGGACCCGCAGGGGAAATGGGTTACGGCGAGATGTTCGACACCGGCAGCTCCGCAGACCACCTCGTTGAGGGTCCCGTCGCCGCCGCAGGCGTAGATGCGGCAGAAGGAAGAGTCGGCTGCAGCCTCCCGGGTGATGGCGGTACAGTCTCCCGGGCATCTGGAAACCCGAATCGTGTAGTCCAGACCGCGGCCGTCACAGAACCCGCGGATCTTGGCGGAGAGTGCTGCCGTCTGGTCAAACTTTCCCGCCGCCGGATTGATGATAAACAGGTGTTTCATCCAAATTGTCGTCCCCTTTCTTCGAGTCGCCGGGAAACGCGGCGCCGAAACTGTCCCAGCGTCCGGACTACCGACCGCCTGGTGTCTGTTTCCGTCCGCCGAGGTATTGATAGAGATTGCACTGGATCATGCCATTGTACAGCTTGCGTTTTTTGTCCGCCCGTCTGCCGAAATAGTGCTCAAACTCCGGCTCGGAGGAGATGATAAACTCCTGCCAGCCGTCGGCAAAGCGTAGATGCCGTCCCAGTGCCTGGTAGAGCCGCTGGGCGCTGCGCTGCTCCATCATGCGTTCACCGTAGGGCGGGTTGCAGACGATCAAACCCCGGTCCGTGGGCAGATCCCGTTTTTGTGCGTCCGCTTCCTCAAAGCGGATCAGCTTACCCACGCCGGCCTTCTTTGCGTTGGAGATGGCAATGTCGAGACTTTTCGGGTCAATGTCAGAGCCGAAAATCCGGTAATCCCCGCGGAACTCTGCATCCAGAGCGGCTGTTCGGGCAGTCTTCCAGTGGGCTGCGGGGACAAAATCCCAGTGCTGGGCGGAAAAGCTGCGGTTCAGCCCCGGAGCCCGGTTGAGGGCAATCAGGGCCGCCTCAATGACGATGGTGCCGCTGCCGCAAAAGGGATCCCAGAAAAAGTCTCTGCCCCGGTAGCGGGCGAGGTTGACCAGGGCGGCGGCAAGGGTTTCCCGCAGAGGGGCGTCGTTGCCCACGGCGCGATAGCCCCGCTTGTGGAGCCCCGGACCAGTGCTGTCCAAAAAGAGCTCACATCGGTCCTTCATAATGGAAAACTGGAGCTGATAGAGTGCGCCTGATTCAGGCAGCCAGTTCAGTCCGTAGTGCTGGCCAAGACGATTCACCGCAGCTTTTTTTATGATGGCCTGACAGTCCGGAACCGAATGGAGCTGGGAATTCAAACAGTGGCCCTTGACGGGAAATCTTCCGTCTTTTGGGATATAATCCTCCAGCGGGAGGGTGCGAACCCCTTGAAACAGCTCCTCGAAGCTTCGGGCAGGGAAGTCCGCCAGACGCAGCAGGACCCGCTCGCCCATGCGCAGCCGGACATTGGCGGCAGCCAGAGCTTCCAGGCCGCCGTCAAACAAAACCCGCCCGTTTTCAACCCGGACATTGTCCATCTCAAGGCGACGCAGCTCGTCGCCCACCAGGCCCTCCAGGCCAAAGAGACAGGGAACAGAAAACGTAAAGAAATTTTTCATAGAAAACTCCGATTCAGAGGAATAAAAATGGGTGTGGTTTCAGAAAAACCTGAAACCACACCCATTATATCGTTTTCACAATGGAATAGCAAGAGAAAAATCGAAATCTGTAGAAGAAGCGCTTTAGTCCTTGATAATTTCCTTTAACCCACCGGCGAGGCCGGCAAGACCCTGCATATCGCTGGGGATAATTAGCTTGGTAGCCTGACCGTCCGCCACCTTCTGCATGGTTTCCAGGGACTTCAGTTTGATGACCTGGGCGTTGGGATTGGCGTCGTTCAAAAGCTTCAGAGCGTCGGCAGTTGCCTTTTGCACGGCGAGAATCGCCTGAGCCTGACCCTCTGCCTTGAGGATGGCGGCCTGCTTTTCGGCCTCGGCCTTCAAAATGGCAGCTTCCTTTTCCGCGCTGGCCTGGAGAATTGCGGATTCCTTCTGGCCCTCGGCAACCAAAATGGCGGAGTGCTTCTGGCCTTCTGCCTGCAAAATCGCCTGACGGCGGTCACGCTCGGCCTTCATCTGCTTCTCCATGGAGTTCTGAATGTCGGCGGGAGGCAGAATGTTCTTGAGCTCCACACGGTTGACCTTGATACCCCAGGGGTCGGTGGCTTCGTCCAGAATGGCCCGCATCTTGGTGTTGATAACGTCGCGGGAGGTCAGGGTCTGGTCCAGTTCCAGATCACCGATGATGTTACGCAGGGTGGTGGCGGTGAGGGTTTCCATGGCGATCATGGGCTGCTCCACACCGTAGGCATACAGCTTGGGGTCTGTAATCTGGAAATAAACGACGGTGTCGATCTGCATGGTGACGTTATCCTTGGTGATAACGGGCTGGGGGGGATAGTCCAGAACCTGTTCTTTCAGCGTGACCTTCTTGGCGATGCGGTCAAAAAAGGGGGTCAGGACGTGGAAGCCAACACCCCAGACGTCCCGGAACGCGCCGAGGCGTTCGATGACGTAGGCGTGAGACTGTTTGACGACGTGGATGTGGGCTGCAATGATGCAAAGCAAAAGCACCACAACCCCGATGATGATGTAGACGACTGTCATTTCCGGCATACAGTTTTACCTCCTGTGTGATGTGGAATTTTGGATTCAGCGGGCAACCGGCAGTACGATGAGCTTGACGCCTTCCACGGCCTGAACGGTGACGATGGCGCCTGCGGGAATCGGCTCCCCGCTCTCGGATCGCGCGGACCAGACCAGACCGTTGATCTTGACGGAACCGGTTCCGTCAAGCTTGCTGATGGCTTCGGTGACGACTGCTTCCTGTCCCACCATTGCGTCAATGTTTGTCGGCACCTTGTGGGGGGTAACGAAACGCTGCAAAAAGGGACGAAGCAACAGAAGCAATGCCAAAGCAACCAGCGCGAAGAGCAGGAGCTGCAGCCAAAATGCAGCCCCGAGGACTCCTGCAATGAGAGCCACAAGGGAGCCAACCACAAACCAAATGCTGATCAGCGCGACCGTGGCAAATTCAAGAATCAGGAATCCGACTGCGAGAAGAATCCAGAGAATGATAGGATCCATCGTACATCCTCCTTTCCTTTATTATTATACCCGTTTTTTGTATCCTTGTCAATAAATAATCTGAGAATACATACGAATAAACAAAAAAGATTTGCAGGATTTTGAGGAAAAAATCCTTGAAAAAAGCAAAGGCTTCCTGTATGCTACAGAGTGAAGATATGATTCAGGAGGAACGTTAAATGACAGACTACAAGGTACTCAACGAGCAACTCCGTGCGCTGGTGGAGGGGATCCCCCACCCGATTGCCAATCTTGCGAATGCTTCCGCCTTGCTCTGGCAGGCTCTGCCGGAGCTGAACTGGGCTGGCTTCTATCTGCGAAAGGGCGACAGACTGGTCCTCGGACCCTTTCAGGGCAAGACAGCCTGCATTGAGATTCCACTGGGGCGCGGCGTCTGCGGCACGGCCGCAGCGGAGGATCAGACCATGCTGGTGGAGGACGTCCACGGCTTTTGCGGGCATATTGCCTGCGACAGCGCCTCTAATTCCGAGATTGTTGTGCCGTTGCATCAAAATGGCGCGGTGGCGGCGGTGCTGGACCTCGACAGCCCGGTGAAAAAGCGCTTTAGCGACGCCGATCGGGCGGGGCTGGAGGCCTTCGCGGCAATATTGGAGCAGGCGGCCTTTCTGCCGAATCTGGAATAAGCGCAGGGAAGCCCGGGATCAGCTATATGACTTGTTTCGCCGCAGGAGAAGCGATGCCGGAAAGCAGTTTTCCATACGGGATACGGGCTGACGGGATTACGCCAGTTCATCCAGGTTTGTCGTGAAAATGCTCCGCAATTTATTCGTCGAATAAATTGCGGAGCATAAAAAT
>JAGAEW010000078.1 GCA_017612935.1 Oscillospiraceae bacterium | reverse complement strand
CGCGCCGAAGCTCAGCCGGGGAACTGTCTCTGCGGCAGTCAGCGGGATCTCCGCCAGCAGCGTCTGTCCGGCGCTGATACGCAGGCTTCCGAGCTGCTGACCGGTCTCCACCGGAGCTTCGACCGTCTGCTCCAGCAGAATCTCCCGTTGCAGAGAAGCGGCTTTCCCCTTTTCAATCAGGAGCGGTCCGCTGTGTTCGGGGACGGGCGTTACAAACTCCGCCGCCCCCAGAAGTACGGGGATGGGGGCGGGGGATACGCCCTCCAGGGGGTCTGTCAGGGCAAAATTGGCAAAGCCCCAGTTGAGCAGGGCCTTTGTGTCCTCAAAGCGGTGGGTGGAGGAATCATCCCCCAGCACCACGGCAATCAGCTCGATTCCGTCCCGCTTAGCCGAGGCGGACAGGCAGTGCCCCGCCCGGGAAGTATAGCCGGTTTTCAGGCCGGTGGCGCCCTCATAAAAACGAATCAGCTTGTTGGTGTTGGACAGTCCGAAGCTACCGTTTCGCACCGTGTCCGTCCAGATGCCTGTGTAGCGGCGAATGGCCTCGTGGCTGAGCAGGGCCCGGGACATGGTGGCAACGTCCCGGGCGGTGGTTAGATGCTCCTTGGCTTCCGGCTCGTCATCCAGCCCGGTGCAGTTGACAAAGTGGGTGTTGCGCATACCCAGCTCCGCAGCCCGCTCGTTCATCCGGCCCACAAAGGCGGCTTCACTGCCCGCGACGTGCTCCGCCAGGGCGGTGGCGCAGTCGTTGGCGGAACTGACCACGACGGATTTAAGCATTTCGTCCATGGAGAGGGTTTCGCCCTCCTCCAGAAAAATCTGGCTGCCGCCTTTCCCCGCAGCGGCGGCGGAGGCGCTCACGTTGTCCTCCCAGCCGATCTGTCCGGCATCCAGGGCCTCCATCACCAGCAGCAGGGTCATAACCTTTGTGACGCTGGCAGGCTCGCGCCGCTCGTCGGCGTTTTTTTCATACAGAACGGTTCCGGTGGCGGCATCCATCAAAATGGCGGAGGGGGCATTGATCGCCACAGTCTCCGCAGGGGCCGGTATGGACAGACTGCTGAGGGGAAGTATCAGGGTCAAAAACAGACAGAGCAGGTTTCGCATTGTAATCCCTCCGGGTTTTGTTTTGCCACAGCCTATGCCCCGCCAGCTCTCAATATGCCAAAAAAGCCCGGAACCGTCAAAATCAGATTCACATTTTCTACAGCGTGTTCAGAAAGCTTCTGCTCCGTTGCAAGGTGGAGCTTCTGCCTTGCGCTTGCAAACTTGCTTCGCAAGGATTTTGACTTGCTTCGCAACTGGCCCGCTACCGTGTCATATACGCCGACGCAGGCCAGTTGCTCGCCTTCCGGGCTTTTGACACGCTGGCAGACCGCAAAAGAGGCTATGCGCCGCCCTGGGTGCATAGCCTCTTTGGTGTTATTTCGTCAAGTCTACCAGCCCATCGTAAAGCTCGTAGATGATACAGCCCTTCGCCTCTGTCAGGCCGGGCATATTCGGCTTCACTTCGCCGTCCTTCAGCGCGGCTTCAAAGCGCGCCCGATCCTCGATCTTGCAGAGAAAGCCGCGATGGTTCTCCCGATACACGCCGACGACGGTACCGTTGTGGAAGTCCAGCAGGTAAACCGGAAGCTCCAACTCGCCGGAATCCCATTTGATCTCTTCGATGGTGCAAAGCGTTTCCACGCGCTTGGCCGCCTGCTCCCGTAGTTCGCAAGCCCTCCAGCTTCCATCCTCCTGATACCATGCGGTAATTTCCCCGCTCCGGAAGCCCGCGTCCAGCTCCCGTGCCGCAATGCTCGCCTCTATGTCCGCCAGCTCCGGGAAGCTGTAGAAAAACGCCGCGTAGGGTTTCAAAATATCATAAAGCTGTTGGGATTCAGATTCATTCAGCTCAATGTACACAGTGCCATCACTCCCAGCAATATTTCCTTCAAGACCACAAAAATCCATATTTGCGTTGAGATGGTCATCACCGATTCTAAATGAAAATTCCGTGATACTTTGTAGTGGAGAATTGAAAACTTTTTTCTCGTGATTATAAAACAAACCACGGATAAAATCAGCCTGCACTCCAGTTAGAATGTGTTCCTGCTTGGGTTTATTGTCAGATACGGAACCGAAAACAAGCTCAAGAACAACATCTTTACCACCTGATTGTTCGGATTGTACATCAGTTTGCTTGGAAGAATCCGTTGCTTGGCTATTTGGTTCGGAAGCTTGCCCTGTTTTCTGCGTTCCAGACTGTCCTTGGCAGGCAGTTAATAAAATCACAAGCGTCAGCGCAAGGATGGAACATAAAGTTGTTCGTTTCATTATACTACCTCCTCAAATTCACTTCGTTTTCCATGCAAGTCCATTGTACGATTGGTCGCCAAAAAACCTGATCGGCGTGGTTCCTTGTCCCGGAACCTCGTTCGCCGCGTCCACAGCTGCTTGGCGGATTGCGTTTTTGCCGTTAATCCGAGGCCAGAACGCATTGGCAAAGTCAAACGCGGCTTCATACGAAACCTTGTTGCTCCAGCCAAAAAAGGCGCGTCTGGAGCTGCCGGGATAGATGCTAAATTTATTCGCCCAGTTTTGATTAGCGGCAGTATCACAGGCATCCAGAAAAACGAAGTGCCAATTTCCACGATTGACTTCATTTATATTTATATATTTGATTTTGAATCGTAGCGGCGAAGTTGTCCGCCGCTTCATGGGTGGATAAAGTAGCTTGAATGCGTTCTGTCCCGCATTCGATGCTTGCTTCCGGATTTATAGCTTGGACATCGCTGCCCGTGGTCGCACAGGGCGGGGCTTGTGTTTCGGTTGCAAGAACCGTGGGGATCATGCTGCCCATGAGCAAAAGCGCAACAAGCAAAAGGCTGGTGAATCGCTGTTTGAAATTTGTTTGCTTAAACATGGGTTTGTCAGTTCTCCTTTTCTGAAATGATTTTTAGCATTTGCGCTTTGTCACAAAAACTGACGCATATTATATACCACACACACGTGTCAAGCATTTTTTTGTAAAAATTTCTTTTTTTGGGCGCTACGGACATAAGCTAACTATCATTTCAAAATTCCCACATTCGTTCAGTCCTTCAGCGGTAGACCACCCGCAGTCCTTTCATATTCAGCGGGTTGAGGTCGGCAATCACCGGACTTCCCACAGCGCAGTCCAGATCCGACAGGTCGATTACGGCGTTGACCATACCAACATGGCCCAATACACGGCATTTCTTTCCCTCCACCGTTACAAGAATTTTCGGTGGAAGGATCATATTTTTGACATAGTGCAGCACCCCGGCCAGACTGTCGCGGAAGCGGAATACATCGTTCTCCCGCCGGAGGGCGAAGCCGTGGTACCAGCCCAGACCGATGATTCCGATCTTCATGGGACGCTTTGCCGTAAAGGCTGCGCCGTAGCCCACGGTCTGCCCCTTGGGGATCTGCCGCAGCGCCTCCACAGTGCATTCAGCCCGACCGATTTTCTTCAGCCCCAGCTTGTCGTCAAAGCTCAGCCGGCCCAGAAAGGCGGAACCGATCCGAACCGCATCCAGATGCATTTCCGGGTGACGGAGAAAGGCGTGGGAGTTGCAGCAGTGGACCATACCCGGGTTGTGGCCGCTGTCCCGGAGCCGGTTGATCAGGGCGCTCAGTTGATTGAATTGCCGCGTTGTCGCGGCCGCACTGGAGAAAGCGCTGTGAAAGTGGGTGTAAATTCCCTCGATCGTCAGGTTGCTCATATACTCATAGACAGACACGACCCGCTCGTATTCACCCGGCAAAAAACCATAGCGCCCCATACCGGTGTCCACCGCCAGATGTACTGGAGCCTTGCGTTCTAACTCCGCGGCGACTCCGTTGATGGCAACGGCGGTGTCGTAGCTGCCCACGGTGAGAATCACACCCAACTCCAGCAGCTCGCGGATCTCTGTGGGATCGGAGGTGGAGCGCAGCATCAGAATCGGCGCGTCGGGGAAAAGCTCCCGCAGCCCTTCCGCCTCCTTGCGCTCTGTGACGGCAAAGCGGTCGATACCGTTTTCATGCAGGAGCTTGGAAAAGGGAACCAGGCCGATGCCGTAGCCGTTTCCCTTGAGCACAGCCCAGATGGGAACGGAGCCGGCATGGCGCCGGATTGTCTGAATGTTATGAATCAGCGCATCCCGCTCGACAATATATGCTTTCATAAGGACACCTCTGTAAAAAAATAACTTTTGCGGAGCTGGGCCTTACTTTCCCCGGTTTTTGATCCTGTAGCGCAGGGCAGTGAATTTTTGGAAAGCGGAGGTGGTCTTCTCGATGGCTTTATACCAGAAGGAACTCAAAATCAGGTCGAACTCTCCAACAAACTCCGTGTAGTCGCCGCTGAAGCCCCGTTTGAACTTGACCAGGCCGTAGAGGGGGTGATCCTCGCCCACGTCCCCCGGAACGCCCCGGAAGTCATAGACCCGACAGCCCTTCTCGACGGCCCAGCGAATCATTTCCCACTGGAGCAGGTAGTTGGGCATATAGTTGCGATCCTCGTTGGAACTGGCGCCGTAGAGGTACCAGACCTTGTCGCCGTACCAGATGGCGAGGGTTCCGGCAATGGCCTTGCGCCTGGTGCTTCCGTCGGCCTGGGTTTCGTCAATGAAAGCCATATAGAGACGGGCGTGTTCTCCAAGGTTGTCCAGCATATCGGAAAAATACTCCGGCGGGCGGGTGACAAAGCCGTCCCTAACGCCGGTGGTCAACATCAGCCTTCCGAATTCCGGTATCATTTCCTTGCCGCAGCATTCCACCTGAACACCTTTGCGCTTGGCGAGGCGAATGTTGTAGCGGGTTTTCTGGTGGAAGGCAGAAAGAAGCTCCTCCTCCGTTCGGCCGTTGAGATAGAGGCGGAAGACGTACTGAGGCTGAATGGCCTCGAAGGTCGCGCCGCCGGATCTGAGGGTAAAGCCCTGACGGATCATATAATCCCGGAAGGCTGTTTCGGAGGAGGGAATGTCGGGATCAATTTTAAAGACGTAAGCCCTTACTTCCTTTGCCAGTTCCTTTGCCCTGGCAAAGAGCTCGTCCATTGTCTTATAGTCGTCAATGTCACAGACCGGGCCGCGGCTGGCATACATCATACAGCATCGTGCTCCCGGAATGTGTTGAAAGCCCGGCATGGGCCGAATCAGGACAGACAGGGTTCCCTTAATTGTACCGTCCTCACCCCGGCAGGCAATGGCGCGCCAGATCCAGGCGGATTTCTGTTTTGCCCAATAGGAGCTCTGGGTAAAATTGCCCTTGGGATGCCCTTGTACGAAGGCCTCATATTCAGCAAGTGTTTTATCTTGAATGATCTCAGTCATAATACAGGTAAAATCTCCCTTATACTAGAATATCATCCATTCTACCATAAACAGGTCGGCAATGCAAGGATAATCGTACGAATTTTGGCGGCCGGGGAGGACGACATCGGGAAGGGAAAAGCGGTATGGATTGTTGGCTGATCCGCATAGTCCGGGGAATTGCGCCGGGGCGAAGCTTCCCCATCCCGTCAAAATGCGTAACGGCTTGCCAAAAAACTGTTGCGTTTGATTTCGATTACAGGTAAAATATGAGAAAACGGATGTAGGGAGAAACCTGTTGTCAAGAGCAACACAGGTAACACACAGGGAATAGACATGGGTTACAGTTTTCGGATAGCACGACTGCGAATCCGCCGGTAT
>JAGAEW010000077.1 GCA_017612935.1 Oscillospiraceae bacterium | reverse complement strand
ATTCAGCTCTTTTTCCCGGTTTATGGAACGCTATTTTGTTCTCCCCAAAAACGTCCGGAAAGCTTTTTATGCTAAAACCAATCGGATGAAGACAAAGATATGCGAGATGGAATTGTGTCTGGCCGCCAGCCTGTCCGGGCGGTCCCCCCCGATGCCGGTTCTGCGTGCTTTGTTGCTCTCAGCGGAAGAAAAAACCGTGTATTCTGTGTAAATTTTTCCTTCCGGGGTGTTTCTTTTTTGGAGAAAATGTGCTATGATAACTAAAACCGCAAGGGAGGTCGCCGCAATGGATCCAACCGTCTGTGAAAGCTGCTGGCACTATGACTACGATGAAGAATTCGACGAATTCTACTGCCGGATGGAGCTGGACGAGGATGAATACTGGCGGGTCTTCTCCAATCCACAGGGCCGCTGTCCCTATTATCAAAAAGGAGACGATTACTATCTGCCGCGACATCAGTAAGCCCGGCAGACTTCGAAAAATACTATGAAGTTTACGATTATCACCCTTGGCTGCAAGGTCAATCAATATGAATCCCAGGCGATGGAACAGTGGCTCAGCGAGCGGGGGCATCAGGAGGTTCCCCCGGAGGCGGAGTTCGACCTGGCCATTGTCAACACCTGTTCCGTCACTGCTGTCGCAGACAAAAAGAACCGAAACGTAATTCGGCGTCTTCGAAAGCAGCAGCCCCAGGCCGTGCTGGCCGTTTGCGGCTGCTACAGCCAGGTCAAGCCGGAAGCCGTTCGGACGCTGGGAGTTGACGTGATTTCCGGTTCCGGCGAGCGGGAGTCATTTTTGGAACTGGTGCTGCAAACGCTGGCGGATCGGCAGCAGCGGGAACGGCTGGACGACGCCCTGCGGCGGCGGGACTTTGAAATACTTCCCGCCGGAGGGCTTGCCGCCCGGACCCGGGCGATGCTGAAGGTGCAGGACGGCTGCAACAACTTCTGTTCCTACTGCATTATTCCCTACGCCCGTGGGCCGGTCCGGAGCTTGCCTTCGGAGCAGGCAACGGCGCAGGCGAAGAAGCTGGCCGAAGCAGCCTACCGGGAGATTGTAATCACCGGCATCGAGATTGCTTCCTGGGGCTGGGACTTCCACGACGGGAGCGGATTGGTGGATCTGATCGACACCGTCTGCGGCGCCGTACCGGAGCTTCGGGTCCGTCTCGGATCCCTGGAGCCCCGAGTGGTAACACCGGAGTTCTGCCGGATCCTGCAACGACATTCAAATCTATGCCCCCATTTCCACCTGTCCATGCAGTCCGGCTCTGATGCAGTGTTGTCCCGGATGCGGCGGAAATATGATACGGCCCGTTACTACGAGAGCGTTTCCCTGCTGAAAACATATTTCCCCGGCTGTGCCGTCACCACCGATATGATCGTGGGTTTTCCCGGAGAAAGCGAGGCGGAATTTGCAGAAAGCCTTGCTTTTATCCGCAAGTGTGCCTTTGCCGCCATGCACGTTTTCCCCTATTCCCGCCGCCCGGGTACGCCGGCAGACAAGATGGCAGGGCAGCACGGAAACGCCACAAAGGAGGCCCGCTCCGCCGCCGCCATTGCTGTGGCGCAGGAGATGAATCTGGCCTTTCGGGAAGCCATGATCGGCACCCTGCAGGCTGTCCTGTTTGAAGAATGCGTCGATGGGGTCTGGACCGGACACGCCCCCAATTCCATCCGAGTCTATGCGTCCGGGGAGCATCTGCACAACCAGGTTCTGCCCGTGCAAATCACCGGACTTTACGAAGACGGCGTGGCCGGAATCATTTCAGAGGCTTAACAACAGAAAGCGAGGATTGATTAAAATGCACAACAAACCATTTGCCGCCGCTGCGTTGATTCTGCTGGCACTGTCCCTGACAGGCTGTTCTGCCCGAACACAAAAGCAAGCCGAGAACACAAGCGTTCTGGCAACCAAAAACCTTCCTCCGCTGGAAGCCACCGCTCCGAGCTATGAAAAGCTCGGGAAGCTGAGCATGAACGAAGTCAAGGCAGAAATCGACAGCAAGCAGGTGGAGGATTTTGTCGAAAGTGATGAGGCCACCCTGTTTGTTGCCCTCACAGTGAAGGACTTCGGCAAAATCGTCGTGCGGCTGCGGCCGGAGGCTGCACCTCTCACGGTTGCTAATTTTCAGGCCCTCGTTGCCCGAGGCTATTACAACGGAACCACCTTTCACCGCGTTTATCCCGGTTTTATGATCCAAGGCGGCGCAGGCAAAGAGCGGCTCTTCCCCATTCAGGGTGAGTTCGCTGAAAACGGTGTGAAAAATCCGCTGCTTCACATCCGGGGCGTGCTGTCCATGGCCCGAACAAAGGATTACAACTCCGCTACCAGCCAGTTCTTCCTGATGCACGCGGACAGCGACTCCCTGGACGGCAGCTACGCAGCCTTCGGCTATGTGGTTGCAGGGCTGGACACGGTGGATCTCATCTGTAAAATTGATCGGAAAGTAGACCCCAGCAGCGGGGAGCGCACGCTCCCGCTGGAGGATGTGGTAATCGAATCCGCCGTATTTGTCCGCCCTCTGTAAGCCGCGCTTCCTTCTCCCCCTCGAAACACAGGACACAACGTGTCCCGCTGCCGAAAACAGGGGATTTGCTCAAGGAATGTCCTGTTTTTTCAAAGCAGTCTGTGCAAGAATTGTGCCAGAGAGGAGCTTCGGACAAGTATGGATCTGATTCAGTTCGGCGGGCTTCTGCAAAGCCTCCGAAAAGAACAGGGCCTGACACAGGAACAACTGGCAGAGCAGTTTGGCGTAGCCCGCAGAACGGTTTCCCGCTGGGAAACCGGCAGCAATCTGCCGGACATTGACGTTCTGATTGCCCTGGCGGATTTTTACCAAATTGACCTGCGGAAGGCAGCACGCTTTCGAAAAACGCTGCCGCTCGGTTGCGGCAGCGTTTTTTTGAAGACTGTATCCTTCGACTCCTTGAACCGACCGAGCCCATGGCTTCGTCGGAAAATCAGCATCAACAGTAGAAGTCCTTGATTTTCTTTGCACGGCTGGGGTGGCGAAGCTTGCGGATCGCCTTGTTTTCAATCTGGCGGATTCGTTCGCGGGTAACACCGAAAATCTGGCCGACCTCCTCCAGGGTATGATTTCGACCGTCGTACATGCCGAAACGCATTTTCAACACGTCCGCTTCCCGCTTGGTCAGGGTACCGAGAATTTCTGTCAACGCCTCGGCCAGCATGGTGTTGGAAGTGGACTCCGCCGGGCCGGGGGTATTGTCGTCCTCCACAAAGGAGCCGATGGTGGTGTCCTCCTCATCGCCCACGGGGGTATCCAGCGAGAGGGTATCGGCGGCGGTACGGTTTGCCTCGATGATCTTTTCAATGGGCAGGCCAAGCTCGTCGGCAATTTCTTCCAGGGTCGGCTCCCGGCCCAGCTCCTGCACCAGCTTCCGGTTGCAGCGAGTGGCCTTGTTGATCACCTCCACCATGTGCACCGGGACGCGGATCGTGCGGGCCTGGTCGGCAATGGCGCGGGTAATAGCCTGACGAATCCACCAGGTGGCGTAGGTAGAGAACTTGTTACCCTTGGTGTAATCAAATTTATCCACAGCTCGGATCAGGCCGGTATTGCCTTCCTGAATCAGGTCCAGAATATGGAGCCCGCGGCCGGAATACTTCTTGGCAATGGAAACCACCAGACGCAAGTTTGCTTCCGTAAGCTTTTGTTTTGCCCGTTTGTCACCGGTAGAAACCTTCCGGGCCAACTCGGTTTCCTCCTCCGGCGTCAGCAGAGGAACCTGACCGATTTCCTTCAAGTACATTCGCACGGGATCGTCCAAATTATACTCCGCAGCCAACTCCACGGGATCGAGGAGCTCCTCCTCCCCGTCCACGTCGTGCAAATCCAGAGGGCACTCGTCGTCCAGATCCAGCTCGGAGCTGGCAATCTGAATTCCCATTGCTTCCAGGGCTTCATAGACCTGTTCAATCTGGTCAACTGTGCAGGGAATTTTGGCTAATTCGTTGTTAAGCTCACTGGCCTGAATGATTCCATCCTTCTTTCCCTTTGCAATCAGAGCTGTAATTGGGGCGGCCAGCGCTTCAATCGCGGGATTCATGCTTTTTTTCGGTGTAGACATATCTTTACCGCACTTCCTTCGTGAGATCATATCGGGAATCCCATCCGGCGGATGGGCATTTTGTCAATTCATCTCATTATATTACAAACTTTATTTGTTGGCAAGCCTTTTTCATCATTTTTTTCGAAACTTTTTCATTTTTCTCTTGTAAAAAATCCGAAAATCAGATAGGATAAAAAAGAGGTGAGGCTATGGAGGATTTGGAATTGATGCGACGGGCCTTGTTGCTGGCCCAGGAGGCCGCGGCGGAGGGCGAAGTGCCCGTGGGCTGCGTGGTTGCCCTGGGGGGCCATATTGTCGGCGAGGGACGAAACCGCCGTGAAACTGACAAAAACGCCCTGGCCCACGCCGAACTGGAGGCCATTGACGCTACCTGCCGAACCCTGGGGGGCTGGCGGCTGTGGGAGTGTACGCTCTATGTGACGCTGGAGCCCTGTCCTATGTGCGCGGGCGCCATTGTCAATGCCCGGATCCCCCGGGTCGTCTACGGAGCGGCAGACCCCAAGAACGGCTGCTGCGGCTCTGTCGTCAATCTGTTTTCCCTGCCCTTCAACCATCGACCCGAGATGACAGGCGGCGTGTTGGAGGCCGAGTGTTCCGCCCTGCTCTCCGCTTTTTTTAAGGGGCTGCGGCTGCAGCGCCCCCGGCGGCGGCATTGGACCCGGCCAGAACAGTGCGACTGATGCGATTGTCCAATCCAGTGCTTTATTTGTCGGGGCTTAGCTTTCTCTCCTTAGTGTAAAGTAAATGTAGGTAAAAAGAACACAGAGGGCACCTCAGGACGTATTACAAGAAAGCCAGCGGCGTCTAAACACACGGGGAAATATGGATTTAACGATTTGGAGGACAGATAATGATGGATATCTTTGAATTTTTTGTTTTCCCAGTTTCTATTTTTTCCACTGGTTTAATAATGTGTTTGTTTTTGTTGTTTGTTACCCCTCAAGAAATGGAACAAATGCATGGGGATGTTCAGATTGGAATAATTAGCAAACAGGAGATTATGAGTTTGTCTCAGGAAAGACGAATAAGGTAGCTAAGATTATGGCAGTTGCGGCATTGATATGTTCTTTATCTGCAGCAATTATTGCATAGCTGTATGTAAGCCTTTCGCCGAAAACATTGCTTGCCTTTTTATGTTGCTTATTTTTGCAGGTAATTGTTTTTATTGGCTTTGGTGTTCCTTTTTATCGGAAAATGCTTTTAATCGTTCGTTCGTAATCCATATGGGTGAAGCCTGTTTTCTTGCCTATAAGTGTCTATTGGGGGCAACTCCTTGTCATCCATTTGTGAACACACGGGGACGGTCCTTTTGTGTTTGAGCGCTGGTTTAATTGCAAAGTTTGTCGCACAAAAGGACCGTCCCCGTGTGCATGGTGCTGTTGGTCTCGCATGTGGTACTTGGGGAGGCAACGGCGCAAGCTACGGAAATACTGCTGGCATAAATTCTGCTGGAGAACGACTTGTTAAGCGCGGCTT
>JAGAEW010000076.1 GCA_017612935.1 Oscillospiraceae bacterium | reverse complement strand
TCAAACCGGACTGGGTCGGCCGATTGTAGTAGGGGGTCACACACAGGACGGCGTCCGCTCCGATGGCACAGGCAAACTGCGACATCATGATGGCGTGGCCGGTATCGTTGGAGCCGGTGCCGGCGATGATGGGAATTCGATGCCCGGAGCGCTGAATCGCGAATTCCAGAACCTTGCAGTGTTCGTTATCAGTCAGCGTGGGGGCTTCTCCGGTGGTAGCACAGACCACCAGAGCCTTGATGCCGCCGGCAATCTGCCAGTCGATCAGCTTGCCCAGGGCCTCATAGTCCACCCCGGATTCGTTCATAGGCGTCACCAGCGCAGTCGCCGCGCCGGTAAAAACATGCTTCTTTTCCATAACCGTGCTCCTTTGTGAGATCTGGTATTTTCTTCCCGATTACGGCATTATAACACATTCAGGTTCGTTGTGCAAGTGTTTTTGACTTCATTTTTATGTCCCTGCTCCTGATTTTTGGTCTTTGGGAGCGTGATGGTCAGCACGATCCGGTCTGCCTCTTCCGTCCGTTCCGCATGGGCGGAAATGCCCGCCTGTTGAAGTGTGGCAAGGTGCCGGTCCATGGAGTTGAGAAACAGCCGCACGTCCTTCATGAGCAGCTTGTGCGGTTCCCGCCGGGGCTGGGAGGGCTTGGACAAAAGCGCGTCGATGTAGGCCTCGGTTTTTGCTACATTTAGCCCCCTGTCGGCGATGACGCCGATGGCCTCCAGACGCTGGGCCTCGTCGGGCAGGCGCAGCAAGGCCCTGGCGTGCCGCTCGGAGAGGTCCGCTTCCCGCAGGGCGGTCCGGACGGCGGGAGGATGCTTTAAAAGCCGAAGCTTGTTGGCAAGAGCGGAGGGGCTCTTTCCCAACCGTGCGGCTGCCTGCTCCTGACTGAGCCCGTAGACCCGGATCAGACGGGCAATGCCCTCAGCCTCCTCCCAGTAGTCCAAATCCTGTCTTTGAAGATTCTCTACCAGCGCGGCGAGACTGCTCTGCAGCTCGTCCAGACGCAGAAGCAGGCAGGGCACCTCGGGCAGTCCTGCCAGCCGGGCAGCCCGCAGACGCCGTTCCCCGGCAATCAGCTCATAGATGTTACCCTGTCTGCGAACGGTAAGGGGCTGTAAAAGGCCGTGCTGGGCGATGGAGGCGGCCAGCGCCTGAAGCCCTTCCGGGTCGAAACACCGCCGCGGCTGGCTCGGGTTCGGGCGAATCAGCTCCGGCGGCAGCATCAAAAGGACTCCGGCCTCACCGGCCAACTTGGGTTTGCGAATCTGCATCAAAATTCCTCCGCTTGCGTTCTTTGGTTTTGGGTATCTGTTCAGCCGCGCCGCAGGGAAATGGAACCGCTGAAACGGTGCTGAGAACAGACTCGGTCTTGGTTTCATTCTACCGCTGCGCAGTGCCAAAATCCCACGAAGGGGACCAAAGGGCAAAGATTTTCCGACGCGGAACATTGACATTTCCCGGAAACTGGGGTATGATAGACATACAGCAGTCTGAGTGCTGAGAATTTGAAAAAGAACGGAGGAAAGACTATGTTCTGTGAAAAGTGCGGTACGCAAATTGACGATGGTCAGCCCTTCTGTCCGAACTGCGGAAACCGGCTGAGCACGCCCGCGACGCCTGAAAGCGCTGCTGCGCCTGCAGCGATCCCCACCCCTGCCGCTTCTGCCGCACCGGTCAATCCCGGTATGAGCGGCAGCATCTCCACCGCGCCTGCCTATACGCCTGCTTCTCCCGGCAAGGCGGGTCTGAAGCTGCCCTCCTTTGGCGGCCTGTTCGATAAGTTCAATGCCATGCAGGGCATGAAGCAGATTTATTATGGCTGCACCTTCCTGCTGCTGGTGCTGTGCTTTGTGTTCTCTTTGTTGAAGGTCTATGCGCAGGGTGGATCTTTCAGTATGGCTTCCGGTGCTTCCTGGCTGTTCCTGATTTCCAATATTCTGTTTACAGTCTGCATCGGCCTGTTCCTGCTTGACTACTTCGACAAGTACAGCTGCAAATTCCTCGACCTTCTGATCGCGGGCTCTGCCGCGCTGATTCTTGTGCTGTTTATCATCACCTGGATTGCCGGCGTCAGCGTCCTGGGCTTTACCTCTTCGGTCCACCTGACCGTCGGCGGCTGGTTCTTCCTGATTTTCCAGGCCGGGCTGACCGCAGTATCCATTCTCTACATTTTGGAGAAGAAAAAGAATTGAGTGCAGCCGCGCCGAAAAACTCGGGGGGACCGTGCGTCCTCCCGGGTTTTTCAGTGTGACAGGTGTAATGAGCTGCAGAGAGGAGTATTTCATGCACATCACCTACAGGGAAGCCGTTCCTTCGGACGCGGCGCAGCTTTTGGCGTATCTTAAGATTGTGGGCGGCGAGAGCGATAACCTGACCTTTGGCTCTGACGGAATCCCCGTAACAGTTGAGCAGGAGGAAGCTCTTTTGAAACGGATTGGTGAGAGCGACCACAGCCGGTTTTTTCTGGCCCTGGACGGAGACAGGATCGTGGGTAACGCCTGCGTGGACGGAAACGGCAATCCCCGTATGCGGCACCGTCGCAATTTGGCGATTACTGTCATGCGGGACTACTGGGGCCGTCATATCGGAACGGGTCTGATGGAACGGATGATCGCCTTTACCCGCGAGACCGGTGCGGAGCTGTTGTCGCTGGAAGTGCGGTCGGACAACGAGCGGGCAAAAGCCCTCTATCGAAAATTCGGCTTTCAGAGCTTTGGCACCTTCCCCGATTATTTCAAAATCAACGGAGCATACTTCGACGTGGACTGTATGACCTTAGATCTGAGAAGAAGCAACCCGACACAGGGAACGGTTCAAAACCACTGAAAAAGTCCCCTGTGTTCCACAGGTAGCGATTCTCTGTGTTGCCTGGATGAAAGGATGGTTTTCGCAT
>JAGAEW010000075.1 GCA_017612935.1 Oscillospiraceae bacterium | reverse complement strand
GTCATAGGTAAATTTCTTTTTTCATAAAAGGGATTTCGAATATACCATAATATGTAAAATATGTAATCTCAAGAAGCCGAGTAGGATTGTATCATAGGTGTTTCAAAAAGTCTACATTTTGAGACAGAATAATTCCGGATTTTTCCTTTCTCATTATTTTGTACAACAATCAGCGGCAATGCGAATTTAACCTTCAAGGAAATGATGCGAAAGCTCCGCGGCGTTGCATCCAAGTTCCTCAACCGCTATGCCGCCCTGTTCTCGCTGATTGCTATGACTGCGGAACGCCCCGTCACCAAGGCCGCCGACCAGGTACGCCGCTCCCTGCGCTCCCTTCGGTTCCCGGTGACCATTGAATCCCAGAAATCTTGGAATATCCTTGCGATTTGAGCGCTTAGGTCACTTTGCAACTAACACCAAATAAAAAAGTTCTTGCTTTTTTGAAAGCTCTGTGATAAAATAAATATTGTTCAGGGTATCGTGTTCTTCGGCGGACAGTTCTGTCAGGCCGGCTTCCTGAACTTCTGTAATTACTTGGGCCTTTAGCTCAGCTGGGAGAGCGCAAGGTTCGCAATCTTGAGGTCAGGGGTTCGATCCCCCTAAGGTCCACCAAAGCGAAAATTCTGTCACGACAGTGGCAGGATTTTCGCTTTGTATTTTTAAGTTTTAATTTTTAGGAATTAAGACTGAAGAATGCATAATGGTTGCGAAATCATGCGCTTTTCGATATAATATGGTTGGTGATCATATGAAAGAGAATATTTTGATTGACAAATCAATCGACTTTGGAGCACAGATCGTAAAGCTATACCGTTACCTGGTCAACACCAAACGTGAAACAGTTTTGTCCAAACAAATCCTGCGCAGCAGAACGTCCATCGGCGCAAATATCAACGAAGCCCAGTATGGCAACAGCAAAGCTGACTTTATTGCTAAGCTTCATATTGCATTGAAGGAAACGGCTGAGACAGAATATTGGCTGCATATTTTGGAAAAGTCTGATTATCCGCGCAGTCGTTTTGCAAACAGCCTTGGATGCCTCTGCGCTGCGTTTGTCTGAACATGATCAGGGTGTAAATATTTGGTCAACTATACCATATTATTTCAATAAAGACAAGTAATTTTATTTAGAATACCCAAAACACTTGCGAATTGCAGCCGTTTATCCAGAGTTTCCGTGTCTACGATTCTTTGAAAAAACGCTTAAAGCCAGTTCTTATCATCCCCGGCGCAGCCTTGTTCTGCAAATCCTGCGGATTTGCAGAACAAGATCCGTACAACACCGTTCCCCGGACTTTGTCCGGAGCAAAATTTGAATCAATTAGCATCAAAGCGCTTTCAAATGGGTCAAAAGATCTGGGTGCATTTTTTCTTTGACGTGTCGGCGCTGCGACGATCTGCGATGTACGCACAATGATAATTTCAGGATAATGGTTGCCAAATCGCTTTTTTTTCGATATAATAATACCATCGGTGAATAACAGGAAAGAAAGCAATCAGATGAAGCAGAAAAACCCCTGGCAGTTCATGCTTCAATTTTGAAAGGGGAAGGCTTATGAAAAAACGGTATGTACTTGATACGAATATTCTGCTGCAGGATCCAACCGCCCTGCTCGGCTTCTCGGACAATGACGTGATTCTTCCCAGCACCGTCATTCAGGAGCTCGACGAGAATAAGAATGCCCGGGGGGAGCTTGGCCATCATGCGAGAGAAGCCATCCGACTGATTGAGGAGGCCCGGCTCGGCGGGGACCTGACAAAGGGTGTCAAGCTTCGCAGCGGCGGGATATTATATGCAGAGCCCAACGGGGTAAGCGCGGAATACCTGCCCAACGGGTTTCCCATTTCCGTTCCGGACAATAAAATTATTTCCACCTGTGTCTATCTGACAAACAAGGACCCCGGCAATAAGGCTCCTGTGATTCTGGTCAGCAACGATATTGCCATGCGCCTGAACGCCTCGATTATACTCGGTTCGGCACGGGTTCAGGAGTACAAAAATCTCGTCGTCAATCAGGACCGTTCCTTCACCGGGCACACCCTTCTGGACGTGCCCTACGAGGCCATTTCGGCCATCTATCGGGACGGCGTCTGGGCCGGGAAAAAGACCCGGTCCAAGCATCAGTGGAACGACGAGCTGAGCGAAAACCTCTTTGTGACAGCCCGGGCGATTGACCCGGAGGGCAATGAGAAAACGGCCCTTACGATCTACCAGAAGGGGGAGTTGCACCACATTGATGAAAAGAGAACTCTCTTCGGCGGTGTCACCCACAAAAATTCTCTGCAGCGCTATGCCATCTGGGCGCTGACAAATCCGGAAATCCCGCTGGTGATTTTAAGCGGTCCGGCGGGCACAGCGAAGACCTTTTTGTCCCTGGCTGCCGGTCTGGAGCAGACCTACACATCCCAGAGAGCCCGGGACCGTCTGTATCAGAAAATTCTGATTTCCAGACCTAACGCAGAGGCCGGCGATCCGGGCTTCGGGTATCTGCCCGGCTCCCTCCATGAAAAAATGACGCCGCTGCTGCTGCCCTTCTATGACAATCTGGAAAATCTCCTGTCCCGCAACGACGAGGAAATGACCAGAGCCCAGATCGACGACCTGTTTGCCTCCGGTGTGATTGAAATGTGCGCCCTGTCCTATATCCGGGGCCGCTCCCTGACCAAGAGCTACCTGATTTGCGACGAGGCCCAGAACGCCTCCCAGCTCCTGATTCGAGACATCATTACAAGAGCCGGTCAGGGCACGAAAATCATTCTGGCTGGAGATCCGGAGCAGTGCGACAGCTTAAACCTTGATTCCCACAACAACGGCCTTGTGTATGCCATGGAGCGCTTCCGCGACGACCCCCTTGCGGCCATCATTCGCTTCGGCGACGAGCAGTCCGTCAGGTCGCCGCTTGCCAGAGATGCCCTTGCCAGAATGAACAGTCTGTAGCAGAGCTTGCAGGCAGTGAAGCATCAGGACAGGGAGAAGCCGCACGGCTAAGGCTTGAAAGAAGAAACGGGGAGAAACATAATGTTTAACTACACAGATGCAGACAAAAATCTGCTGGCGGATATTTCCGGACGAATGGTTCGGGAACCGATTACGACGACACGGATTGTGCTGCGACCCTTCCGCCCCGGCGACCTGATGGATTACTATGCCTATGCGTCCCAGAAGGAGCAGCAGCGCCTGAGCGGAAACTGCCCCTGCGATTGTCTGGAGGATGCCGAAGCCGGACTGAATTTCTTTCTGGATCCGTCCCATCCGCCCTATGCCTTTGCCATCGAGCTGAAGGCGGAACAGAAGGTAATCGGAAACGTCTCCATTACAAGATATCCGGCGGAGGTGCTGGACGAGAAGATGCTGACCCGACGGGGGATTGCCCTGTCCTATATCCTCAACGAGGCATACTGGAACCGGGGCATTATGACCGAAATTCTGGAGAGCCTCTACGCCATGCTCTTTGCGCAGGCGGAGCTGGATTATATCCATTCCGGTTATTTCCTTTTCAACGTTGCTTCCGGCAGGCTGCAGGAAAAGCTGGGAATGAAGCGCTGGAAGGAATTTGTGTTGGAGTGGAACGGGGAGCAAATTCCCACTCGGGAAATGGTGATCTGGCGGGAGGACTGGGAAAACCGCCAAAAAGCCCGGGGTTTTCCCGGAGAAAAATCGAAAAACGATTGACAAGCGGCAAAGATCCTGCTATAATGCTCCAAGATGAATATTCGCGTGGATCGGGAAGAGTATCCGCGCAGGACTGCCCCAGAGAGCCCTCGCCGTCGGCTGAAAGCGAGGACGGCAGAGCCCGCGGAGAAGTGCGCCCGGGAGCGAAGGGGAGACCCCCGTGAGGCCGCGTCAGCGCCAAAGTAACAAAGCAGAGTGGAACCGCGATTATTCGCCTCTGGATTTTCGATCCGGAGGCGTTTTTTATTTCCAACGAACTGGAGGCATGAATATGTACCTGTATAACTCTCTGACCCACAAAAAAGAACCCTTTGTTCCCAACCACCCGGAGCTGGTGAAGATGTACACCTGCGGTCCCACGGTGTACCACTACGCCCACATCGGCAATCTCCGCACCTATATGATGGAGGACGTGTTGGAAAAATACCTGCGCTATCAGGGCTACAATGTCAGGCGCGTGATGAACATCACCGACGTGGGGCATCTGTCCTCCGACGGCGACACCGGTGAGGATAAGATGCTCAAGGGTGCCAAACGGGAGCACAAGACCGTCATGGAAATCGCCCAGATGTTCACGGACGCCTTTTTTGAGGATTGCCGCAAGCTGAACATCAAGCGTCCCGACGTGGTGGAGCCCGCTACCAACTGCATCGGGGATTTTATTCACATCATCGAAACCCTGTTGGAGAAGGGCTTTGCCTACCGGGCCGGCGGCAACGTCTACTTCGACACCTCCAAGTTAGAAAAATACTACGTCTTCAACGACTTCAACGCCGAGGATTTAGATGTCGGCGTCCGGGAGGGCGTGGAGGAGGACACCAACAAGCGCAACAAGAACGACTTCGTGCTCTGGTTTACCCAGTCCAAGTTTGAGGATCAGGCCCTGAAATGGGAGTCCCCATGGGGCGTGGGCTATCCCGGCTGGCACATCGAATGCACCGGTATCTCTCTGAAGTATCTGGGGGAGGATATGGACATCCACTGCGGCGGCATCGACAACGCCTTTCCTCACCACACCAATGAGATTGCCCAGTCCGAGGCCTATCTGGGGCACAAGTGGGTCAACTTCTGGTTCCATGTACTGCATCTGAACTCCGGCAGTGGAAAAATGTCCAAGTCCTCCGGTGAGTTTCTCACGCTGGCGCTGCTGGAGGAAAAGGGCTACGACCCGATGGCCTATCGCTTCTTCTGCCTGCAAAGTCACTACCGCAAAAACCTTGTTTTCAGCTATGAGAATCTCGACAATGCCGTGCTGGCCTACAACAAGCTGATCGACAAAATTGCGGCCCTCAATCCTGAAGCGGAGGGAGAGCCGGATGCCGCCGTTCTGAAGGCGCTCAAGGCCAGATTTATGAAGGGCATGGACGCCGACCTCAACACGTCTCTTGCCATCACCGCCCTGTATGATGTGCTCAAGGAGAAGACCGACGACCGCACTAAGCTGGCCGCGATTGGGGACTTTGACCGGGTGCTGTCTCTGAATCTGCTGGAGGCAGCGGCAAAGAAGCGGGCCCAGCAGCCCGAAGAGGAGCGCAATCCCGCGATTGAGGCTCTGCTGGCCGCCCGTGCTGCGGCGAAGAAGGAGAAAAATTTTGCCGAGGCCGACCGCATCCGCGACGAGCTGAAGGCCCGGGGCATTGAAATCATCGACACCCCCCAGGGTGCAAAATGGAAACGAATCTGAAGCTTTCCGGAGCCGGAAATTCCTTTGTGTTTCCGGCTCCGGGGGCAGTATGAAATCCGATCACATACACAATGCCCTGTAGGACTGGGAGGAAAGCGCAAAAATATGACGGATTTCACAAAGATTCCGAATGACGTTGTTTATCCTTGACAGAAATACGGGAATTGTGGTAAAGTATATGAGATAGGAACAAATATGGATTGGAGGTTCGGCTGAATAGGCGGGGCCTCAGGGATTTGAGATCAAGAATTTCGGATTGAGAGGTCAAGCTATGGCAGTATGCAGCAATACCAATTCCGCACAGATGGGTCGAAACGAGGGGGCTGTTCTTGAAAAAGCGGGCGTACTGTTTGTTTCATCCGATCATACTCTTTTACCCGGCTTCTGCGATGTGCACGTGCATTTTCGTGAGCCGGGTTTTTCGTATAAGGAAACCATTGCCAGCGGCTCTGCAGCGGGTGCGCGGGGGGGATATACCGACGTATGTACCATGCCGAATCTTGCCCCCGTACCGGACAGTCTGGAGCATCTGCGGGTGCAGGAGGAGCTGATCGAAAAGCAGGCGCTGATCCGTGTGCATCCCTATGGGGCCATTACCGTAGGGGAGAAGGGGGAAGTTCTCTCCGACATGGAAGGTCTTGCGCCCCGGGTGATTGCCTTTTCCGACGACGGACGCGGTCTGCAGAGCGACGAACGGATGCGGGAGGCAATGCTGCAGGCAAAGCGTCTGGGGAAGCTGATTGTCGCCCACTGTGAGGACAACCGTCTGCTGCGGGGCGGCTACATCCACGATGGGGCCTATGCCAAAGCCCACGGCCACGCCGGGATCTGCTCCGAGAGCGAATGGGGGCAGATCCGCCGGGATCTGGAGTTAGTCCGGCAGACCGGCTGCGGTTATCACGTCTGTCATATCTCCACCCGGGAAAGCGTTGCCCTGATCCGGCAGGCCAAGAAGGAGGGGCTCAATGTCAGTTGTGAAACTGCGCCCCACTATCTGGTGCTCGACGAGACAGCGCTGCAGGAGGAAGGGCGCTTCAAAATGAATCCGCCTCTGCGTTCCCCGGCGGATCGGGAGGCTCTGATCGAGGGGATTCTCGACGGGACTGTGGATATGATTGCCACAGACCATGCGCCCCACAGCGCTGAGGAGAAGTCCAGGGGACTGAAGGACAGTGCCTTCGGCATCGTCGGGCTGGAAACCGCCTTCCCGCTGCTCTACACCAGACTGGTCAGGACGGGGATCCTCTCTCTGGAAGCACTGGTCCGCCTGCTCTGCGACAATCCCCGGGCCCGCTTCTCCATCCCGGCGGGGGAGGATTGCTCGGTCTGGGACCTCAATGCGCTTCAAACCGTGGATCCGGCAGAGTTCCGCAGCATGGGACGCGCCACCCCCTTTGCCGGTTGGGAGCTTCAGGGAAAGTGCCTTGCTACCGTCTGCGGGGGCAAGCTCGTATATCAAGCAGAATTCAGGTAACAACTATGAAAGACAGCATTTTTACAGTCCATCGCCAGAGGGCGCTGACGGATTCCGTTATGGAACTTCAACTGCGGGGGGACTGCTCCGCCATTACCTGTCCCGGCCAGTTCGTCAATTTGCGGCTGGAGGGACTTTATCTACGCCGCCCGATCTCCGTCTGCAATTTAGACGGAGAGCTGCTCACACTGGTCTATAAGATTGTGGGAAAAGGAACCGTGCAGCTCAGTCAAATGCAGCCGGGGCAGACTTTGCCTGTACTGACCGGCCTGGGCAACGGCTATGATACGGCTCTGGCCGGAGAGCGACCGCTGCTGATCGGCGGCGGCGTGGGGGTTCCGCCCCTATACCTGCTGGCCAGGACGCTGCGGGCCGAGGGGAAGACGGTTCAGGTGATTCTCGGCTTCAACACCGCTTCGGAGTGTTTCTACGCTGAAGAATTTCAGGCCCTGGGCTGCGAGCTTCGCATCACCACAGTGGACGGCTCTGCCGGCACAAAGGGCTTTGTCACGGCAGCCCTGCCGGAAGCTTATTCCCACGTCTATACCTGCGGCCCGGAGCCTATGCTCCGGGCGGTTTACAAGAGCATTCAGACCGGCGGCTCCTTCAGCTTCGAAAAGCGGATGGGCTGCGGCTTCGGCGCCTGCATGGGCTGCTCCTGTAAGACCGTCACAGGGGGCTATAAGCGGATCTGCAAAGAAGGCCCTGTGCTGCAAAAGGAGGAGATTTTATGGGAAGACTGAGCGTTGCCCTCTGCGGCATTGAGCTGGACAATCCTGTGATCCCCGCCTCCGGCACCTTCGGCTACGGCTGGGAGTTTGCCGAGCTCTATGACATTAACATCCTCGGGAGCTTCTCCTTCAAGGGAACCACCCGGGAACCCCGTTTTGGCAACCCCACCCCACGGATTGCAGACTGTACCGCCGGTATGCTGAACGCGGTTGGGCTGCAAAATCCCGGGGTGGATCGGGTCATCGACACAGAGCTGCCGAAGCTGGCAAAGTGTTTTCAAAAGCCGGTGATGGCGAATGTCAGCGGCTTTTCCCTGGAGGACTATGCCTACACCTGCGCCAGATTGGACAAGGAGCCCCAAGTGGGCTGGCTGGAGGTCAATGTGAGCTGCCCCAACGTCCACGGCGGCGGCATGAGCTTCGGTACGGACCCCGCTGCCGCGGCCGGCGTGGTGCGGGCTGTCAAGGCTGTGACCACCAAGCCGGTCATTATCAAGCTGACCCCCAACGTGACGGACATTGTCGCGGTGGCGAAGGCCTGCGAGCAGGCCGGCGCCGACGGGGTGAGTCTCATCAACACGCTGCTGGGCATGCGGATCGATCTGAAGACCCGCAAGCCGATTCTGGCCAACACCATGGGCGGCTTTTCCGGCCCGGCCGTGTTCCCCGTGGCCCTGCGGATGGTCTGGCAGGTTTCCCATGCTGTTGAGATTCCCGTGGTGGGCATGGGGGGCGTCAGCTCCGCTGAGGACGTACTGGAGATGTTAATGGCAGGCGCCACTGCGGTGGAGGTGGGGGCGGCAAATCTCGTCGATCCCTTCGCCTGTCGCAATATCATTCAATCCCTGCCGGAGACGATGGACCGGTATGGAATTGAACGCATTCGAGATATTATATCTGAAAACAGGAGGTAAAGCACATGGGTAAGGACGTCATCATTGCCTGCGATTTTCCCAGCGCGGAAAAGACACTGGAGTTTCTCGACCGGTTTCAGGGGAAGAAGCCCTTTGTAAAAATCGGCATGGAGCTCTTCTACGGAGAGGGCCCCTCCATTGTCCGTAAAATCAACGAGCGCGGTCACAAGATTTTCCTGGATCTCAAGCTCCACGACATTCCCAATACCGTAAGAAAAACCATGGCGGTGCTCTCAGGTCTGAATGTGGACATCTGCAACCTCCACGCTGCCGGTACTTTCGAAATGATGCGATCTGCCCTGGAGGGCTTGACCCGTCCCGACGGCACACGGCCCCTGCTGATTGCCGTGACCCAGCTTACCTCCACCAGCCAGGAGGCATTGGAGCAGGAAATCCTGATCCATGCCCCCATGGAAGATGTGGTTTTGTCCTATGCCCGTAACGCAAGGGACGCCGGACTGGACGGCGTGGTCTGCTCGCCTCTGGAGGCGGAGCGGGTCCACAGTGTCTGCGGCAAAGACTTCCTGGCTGTCACCCCCGGCGTCCGCTTCGCCGACGGGGACAGGGGAGACCAGAAGCGGGTTATGACCCCGGCCCAGGCCAAAGAAATCGGCTCGGACTACATTGTGGTGGGCCGTCCCATCACTGCGGCTTCCGACCCCGTGGCAGCCTATGAGCGCTGCTGCGCGGATTTCATCGACTGATTGCCAAATTCAAATACTGTCAAATACTGCAAGAAGGAGCGAACATCATGGATCTCAGTACACAAATTGCAACCGACCTGCTCTCCATCAAAGCCGTGTTCTTCCGTCCCGAGGAGCCCTTTACCTGGGCCAGCGGAATCAAGAGCCCGGTCTACTGTGACAACCGCCTGACCCTGACGGCCCCCGAGGTCAGGACCCATGTGGAAACCGGCCTGGCCCAGCTCATCCGGGAGAATTATCCCGAGGTTGAGCTTTTGATGGGAACCTCTACCGCCGGTATCGCTCATGCCGCCATTGTGGGTCATCTCATGGGTCTGCCCATGGGCTATGTCCGCTCCAGCAGCAAAGACCACGGACGGCAGAACCGGATCGAAGGCAGACTGGAGCCCGGCCAGAAGGTGGTCGTGGTGGAGGATCTGATCTCTACCGGCGGCAGCGTGCTGGACGTGGTGGACGCCCTGCGGGAAGCCGGAGCTGAGGTGATGGGCGTTGTGTCCATTTTCACCTACGGCATGAAACGGGGGCTGGAGCGTCTGGAAGAGGCAAAGGTCAAGAACGTCTCCCTGACAAACCTTGACCACATCGCAGCGGTTGCTGCCCAGGAGGGCTATATTAAGAACGAGGATGTCAAACGCCTGCTGGCGTTCCGCGACAATCCCTCAGATGAAAGCTGGATAGGAGGAACCAAATGAAACGAAGCGTCATTGATATCCTGGATTTGAGCGCCCGGGAGCTGGAAGAGCTCATTGCAACCGCAGAGGACATCATTGCCAATCCTGACAAGTATGCCCATGTGTGCGACCGCAAAAAACTTGCAACTCTGTTTTTCGAGCCTTCAACCCGTACCCGCATGAGCTTTGAGGCTGCTATGTACGAGCTGGGCGGACATGTGATTTCCGTGTCCAGCGCCATGTCCTCTTCTGCGGCTAAGGGTGAGAGCGTGGCTGACACTGCTAAGACGGTCTCCTGCTACGCCGACATCATCGCCATGCGTCACCCCAAGGAAGGCGCGGCCTATGTTGCCGCTACCAATGCCTCCGTCCCTGTGATCAATGCGGGCGACGGCGGACACTGCCATCCCACCCAGACCCTGGCGGATCTGCTGACCATCTGGCGGGAAAAGCGCCGCTTCAGCAATCTGACCATCGGTCTGTGCGGCGACCTGAAGTTCGGCCGTACGGTTCACTCCCTGATTAACGCTATGTCCCGCTACAACGGAAACCGCTTCGTCCTGATTTCTCCGGAGGAGCTGCAGGTCCCCGGTTACGTCAAAAACGACACCCTCAACCAGAACAAGGTTCCCTATGTGGAAACCACCGACTTGGAAACGGCCATGCCGGAGCTGGATATTCTCTATATGACCCGGGTACAGCGGGAGCGCTTTTTCAACGAGGAAGACTATCTGCGGCTGAAGGACAGCTATATTCTGACCCCGGACAAGCTGAAGAATGCGAAGACGGATCTTTCGATTCTGCACCCCCTGCCCAGAGTGAACGAGATCAGCGTTGCCATTGACGACGATCCTCGGGCCTGCTACTTCAAGCAGGTGCTCAACGGCAAGTATATGCGTATGGCATTGATCCTCAAACTTCTCAAGGAGGCCGGAACACTATGAACATTGACTCCATTCAAAATGGCGTGGTCATCGACCACATCACCGCCGGAAAAGGCATGAAGCTCTATCAGCTTCTCAAGCTGGGGGAGACTGACCTCTCCGTTGCCATCATCAAGAACGTGAACAGCAGGAAAATGGGCAAGAAGGACATCATTAAGATCGACGCAGATTTCCCCATCAATCTGGATCTGATCGCCTATGTGGATCCCGGTGCCACCGTGAACATCATCCGTCAGGGCAAGCTGGTGGAGAAGCGGGCCATGGAGATTCCTCTGACCCTGCGGGATGTTATTTTCTGCAAGAATCCCCGCTGCATCACCTCCACTGAGCAGGAGCTGCACCATGTTTTCCGTCTCACCAATCCCGCTGAGAAGGAATACCGCTGCATCTACTGCGAATCCAGGGCGGGGAATTAATCCCCGGGGATTCGGCCGTAATTGGAGGAAAATATGAAGTCAATCGGTATTATTATGGGAAGCCGCAGTGACCTTCCGGTTGTGCAGAAGGCGGTTGATACCCTCAAGCAGTTGGGCATTGGCTATGAGCTTCACATTCTGTCTGCCCACCGGACAGCCTCTGAGGCGGCGGAGTTTGCCCGCACGGCCCGCAGCCGCGGATTTGGCGCAATCATTGCCGCTGCGGGTATGGCGGCGCACCTGGCCGGTGCCATGGCCGCCAACACCACCCTGCCGGTGATCGGCCTGCCCTGTGCCGGCCCCCATCTGGAGGGCCTGGACGCCTTGCTGTCTACGGTGCAGATGCCCTCGGGAATTCCTGTGGCGACCGTGGCCATCAACGGCGGGGCCAACGCTGCGTTCCTGGCGGCCCAGATCCTGGCAGTGGAGGATGGGGCGCTTGCACAAAAGCTTGCAGAGCTTCGTACCGCTGCGGCGGAAAAGATTCTGGAACAGGATCGCGCCATCCAGCAGGAGCTGAATCAACAATAAAAAAATAATAATAGCTAAGGAGATTTTTACCATGGAGAAGAAGCTTGTTTATACCGGCAAGACCAAGAACGTCTACGCTCTGGAGAACGGAAACTATCTGCTGAAGTTCAAGGACGACTGCACCGGCAAGGACGGTGTGTTCGATCCCGGCGAAAATAGTGTCGGCCTGACCATCGAGGGTGTGGGCGACGTCAACCTGAGAATGTCCATCTTCTTCTTTGAGAAGCTCAATGCGGCGGGCATTCGCACCCACTACGTTTCTGCCGATCTGAAGAACACCACCATGGAGGTTCTTCCGGCCAAGGTCTTCGGCAAGGGCCTCGAGGTCGTCTGCCGTCACAAGGCGGTGGGCAGCTTTCTGCGCCGCTACGATGAGTATGTGGAAGAGGGAGCCGATTTGCCCGCCTATGTGGAAATGACCTTCAAGAACGACGCCAAGGGTGATCCCCTGGTGACGAAGGACGGCCTGATTGTTCTGGGGGTTATGACGGCGGAGCAGTACGACGATATTAAGGCTATGACCCAGAAGATTACTCAGGTCGTCGCAGACGAAATGGCCAAGAAGGGTTTGGTTCTCTATGATATCAAGTTCGAGTTCGGCTATGACGCAGACGGCAAGGTGATGCTGATCGACGAAATTGCTTCCGGCAATATGCGTGTGTACAAAGACGGCAAGTACATTGATCCGATGACGCTGTCCAAGCTGTTCTTTGCCTGACTCGACACAAATTTTAATTCAGGAGGTTTCCCATGGGTGGGTTTTTTGGAATAGCATCCAAGCAGGACTGTATGGCAGACGTTTTCTTCGGAACCGACTACCATTCCCACCTCGGCACCAGCCGGGGCGGCATGGCGGCCTATGATTCCGAGATCGGTCTGCAGCGCAAGATTCACAATATCGAAAATGCTCCCTTTCGCACCCGCTTTGAGCACATTTTTGAGGAAATGAAGGGCACTTCCGCCATCGGATCCATCAGCGATTCCGAGCCGCAGCCCCTGCTCATTCGCTCCAATCACGGCACATATGCCATCTGCATGATCGGCAGAATCAACAATGCCGAGGAACTGATGGAACACTATCTATCCTTTTCCGGCGGACATTTTGACGCCAGAACCGGCGGCGCTATCAACGGCGTTGAGCTGCTGGCGGCGCTGATCGACCAGAAGAGCAGCTTTGCCGATGGCATTCGCTTCGCCCAGAAGTCCATCGACGGCACGGCCTCGGTCCTGATTCTCAAGGACGACGGGACTCTGATCGTCGCCCGGGATCGTCTGGGCAGATTGCCCGTCACCATCGGCAGACGGGAGGACGGCTACGCCGTTTCCTTTGAATCCTTCGCCTATGAAAAGCTGGGCTACGTTTTTGAGAAGGAGCTCGGCCCCGGCGAAATTGTCTCTGTGACGCCGGAGAAGCTGACGCAGCTTCGCGCCCCCGGCGAAAAAAAGCGGATTTGCTCCTTCCTCTGGAGCTACTACGGCTATCCCACCTCCACCTATGAGGGCGTCAACGTGGAGACCATGCGCTATCGCAACGGAACCATCATGGGCCGGGTTGATCGGGCCTCTGGCGTCGTGGAGGAGATAGACTACGTGGGCGGTGTTCCAGATTCCGGTACCCCCCACGCCATTGGCTACGCCAACGAAACCGGCAAGCACTTTGCCCGGGCCTTCATCAAGTATACTCCCACCTGGGCTCGCAGCTTCATGCCGCCGGCACAGGTGGAGCGGAACACCATCGCAAAGATGAAGCAGATCCCGGTCAAGGATCTGATTCAGGATCAAAATCTGCTTTTTGTGGACGATTCCATCGTCCGGGGCACGCAGCTCCGGGAAACCGTGGAATTTCTCTATGAGAACGGTGCAAAGTCGGTGCATATGCGCTCCGCCTGTCCTCCCATTATGTTCGGCTGCAAGTATCTGAACTTCTCCCGGGCTACCTCAGACATGGAGCTCATTGCCCGCCGGGTCATTATGGAGCTGGAAGGGGAGGAGGGCTTCAAGCATCTCGAGGAGTATGCCGATTCCGGCACCGAGCGGGGTAAGCAGCTTCGCGCCAATATCTGTGAACGCTTCAACTTCTCCTCGCTGGAGTTCCAGTCCCTTGAGGGTGTGATCGAGGCCATTGGCCTGCCTGCCTGTGACCTTTGCACCTACTGCTGGAACGGAAAGGAATAAGCCATGAACGAGATTTCCAAATCCGAAGCCTACGCCGCTGCCGGCGTAGATATTACCGCCGGTTATCGGGCTGTGGAGCTGATGAAGCGCCACATTGCCACCACTGTAACCCCCGGCGTCTGCTCCGACGTGGGCGGCTTTGGCGGTCTGTTTGAGCTGGATATGACCGACATCCGGCGTCCGGTGCTGGTTTCCGGCACCGACGGCGTCGGCACCAAGCTCAAGCTTGCCTTCCTGATGGACAAGCACGACACCGTGGGCGTGGACTGCGTGGCCATGTGTGTCAACGATATTATTTGCTGCGGCGCAAAGCCCCTGTTTTTCCTGGACTACATCGCCTGCGGCAAAAACGTCCCCGAACGGATCGAGCAGATTGTCAAGGGCGTCTGCGACGGCTGTGTGCAGGCCGGCTGCGCCCTGATCGGCGGCGAAACCGCTGAAATGCCCGGCTTCTACCCGGTGGATGAATACGACCTGGCGGGCTATTCCACCGGCGTCGTCGATAAGGACAAAATTCTCAACAACGCTTCCATGAAAGCCGGCGACCTTTTGATTGCCCTGCCCTCCAGCGGCGTGCATTCCAACGGTTTCTCTCTGGTTCGCAAGGTCTTCGACGTAGAACATTGCGATCTGAAGGCTCCCGTGGAAGCGCTGGGCGGCAAGTCCCTGGGTGAAACCCTGCTGACCCCCACCCGGATCTATGTCAAACCCGTTCTGGCTGTGATGGAAAAGCTCTGCGTGAAGGGGGTCTCCCACATTACCGGCGGCGGCTTTTATGAGAACATTCCCCGCATGATTCCCGACGGACTTTGCACCCGCATCCGCGAGGCCGATGTGCGGGTACTGCCGATTTTTGACCTGATTGCAAAGACAGGCCAAATCTCCCGCCGGGATATGTTCAACACCTTCAATATGGGTGTGGGTATGTGTCTGGTGGTGGAGCGCGGGGATGCTGAAACTGCCCTTTCTATCCTCCGTGAGCAGGGAGAAGATGCCTATCTCCTCGGCGAGATTGTCGAGGGCTCCCAGGAGGTCGAGTTATGCTGAACGGAGAAAGAAAGCTTCGTGTCGCCGTGCTGGTTTCCGGCGGCGGCACCAATCTGCAGGCAATTCTGGATGCGACAAAAAACGGTTTGATTCAGAATGCCGAGCTGTCTCTGGTTCTATCCAACAATCCCGCCGCCTACGCCCTGCAAAGAGCGCAGCGGGCCGGGGTTCCCACGGTGGTACTCAGCCGCCGGGAGCTGGGGGGCCAGGAACAGTTTGAAGCGGCCATGATTCGGGTCCTGGAGGACTGCGGCATTGACTTGATTGTGCTGGCAGGCTTTATGACCATCCTCTCCGAGGACTTTATCCGCCGCTACGACCACCGGATTTTGAATGTACATCCCTCTTTGATTCCGGCCTTTTGCGGCAAGGGTTTCTACGGCCTGCGGGTTCATGAAGAAGCCCTCGCCCGGGGGGTCAAGCTCAGCGGCGCAACGGTACATTTTGTCAATGAAATCCCAGATGGGGGAGAGATCATCGCTCAAAAGGCGGTGGAGGTTTTACCCGGCGACACACCGGAGCTTCTCCAGCGCCGGGTCATGGAGCAGGCGGAATGGATTCTGCTGCCCCGGGCCATTGAAACCGTTGCTCGTCAGTGGATGAAGATTGGTCAATGAGAGCTGCGCCGCAGGTCGCCTGATAGGATTCTCCAATAAAATGCCTGATTCTATTGGAGAATCCTCGCGCAAAGGCCCATTTTGCGCTCTTTGGCGCAAAATCTGTCTCATGCAGTTTCGACGCTGGAAAGACGCCGTAAAATGCGTTTCGAGCGTTTTCTGGGAAACAGGCATGAGACCCTCGGCTCTGAAAAAGATTAAAGGAGAATAAAGTAATGAATATTTATCAAACGCCTTCCATCGCGGAACGGATTCGTGGGAATTCCTATGTCGGGCGCGGCATCGTCTTGGGCCTGAGCGAGGATGGAACCAAGGCTGTCGCCGCTTACTTTATCATGGGCCGCAGTGCCAATTCCCGGAACCGTATCTTCACCGTCAAGCAGGGTGAGGTTTTCACAGTGCCCTTTGACGCTGCAAAAGTAGAGGATCCCAGCCTGATTATCTATGCCGCCCTGCGGCAGTATGAGAATCGGCTGATTGTCACCAACGGCGACCAGACCGATACCGTCTACGAGGGCTTTGCCGCCGGAAAGAGCTTCTCCGAGGCACTGGAATCTCGTTGCTTTGAGCCAGACTGTCCCAACTTCACCCCCCGCATCAGCGGCGTTGTGACGCTGGACGAAAAGGCGCCCCGTTATGAGATGAGCATTCTCAAGAGCATCGACGCCGAGGGCAGCGACTGCGCCCGATTTACCTTCTCCTATCCTGCCAAGGCCGGCCTGGGCCACTTTATCCACACCTATGTCTGTGACGGCAAGCCCATCCCCACCTTCCAGGGAGAGCCGGAGCGGGTTCGGATCGGCAACGACATCGACGAAATCACCCGGGAAATCTGGGATAACCTCGACGCGGACAACAAGATTTCCCTCTATGTCCGCAGCGTCGAGCTTCGCAGCGGCAGGGTCGAAGAACGCCTGATTAACAAAAATCAGTGAGGAGGCTGAAGCATGAACGAATTTGAACTGAAATACGGCTGTAATCCCAACCAAAAGCCCGCCCGGATCTGCATGACAGACGGCAGCGAACTACCCGTGGAGATTCTCAACGGTCGCCCGGGCTATATTAACTTTCTCGATGCGCTGAACTCCTGGCAGTTGGTCAACGAGCTCAAGCAGGCGCTGGGACGTCCTGCTGCCGCCTCCTTCAAGCACGTCAGTCCCACCTCCGCAGCCGTTGGACTGCCCCTGTCGGACAAGCTGAAGCGGGCCTGCTTCGTGGACGACGTTCCCGATCTGGACAGCCATCCCCTTGCCTGTGCCTATGCCCGGGCCAGAGGGACCGACCGGATGTGCTCCTTCGGGGACTGGGTTGCCCTGTCTGACGAGTGCGACGCCCTGACGGCCTCCCTGATTAAGCGGGAGGTCTCCGACGGTGTCATCGCCCCGGGCTATACCCCCGAGGCTCTGGAAATCCTGAAAACCAAGCGCAAGGGCGGCTACAATGTCGTCCGCATTGACCCCAACTACGTTCCCGAGGAGACGGAGCGCAAGCAGGTCTTCGGCGTGACCTTCGAGCAGGGCCGCAACAACTTCAAAATTGACCGGGAGCTGCTCAACAACATTGTCACCGCCAACAAAAATCTGCCCGACTTTGCGGCTCGGGATTTGATCGTTTCCCTGATTACTTTGAAATATACCCAGTCCAACTCCGTCTGCTTCGCTGTGGACGGGCAGG
>JAGAEW010000074.1 GCA_017612935.1 Oscillospiraceae bacterium | reverse complement strand
TGTCCGGCGAGGTCATCAATATCCTGGTCCATTTCTGCGTCGAGCGCGCCAGAGTCCGGGCCAGCGGCCGCCTCCCCTCCCTGCGGAGCATCGAAAAGGAGGCCTATCGCTGGGCCGACGAGGGCATCGACACCGTGGAACGGGCCGCCGCCTATATGCAGAATCAGAACCGCCGCTACACCCGCCAGGGGGAGCTTTGCGAGCTCATGGGCATCACGGACCGCCGGCTCACCCCCACGGAGGAAAAGTATCTGCGCAGCTGGGTGGATATGGGTTTCGGCAACGAGGTCATCTCCCTGGCCTACAGCAAGACCTGTGAGAACACCGGCGGTCTCAACTGGAAGTACATGAGCCGCATTCTGGAGAGCTGGAACAGCCAGGGCCTGTACACCGTGGAGGCCATCAACGCCGGAGACCGCAAGGCCCCTGCCAAGGCCGGCCGCGGCGGCTATCAGCGCCACGGGGAGCCCATCAGCCCCATGATGCAGGACGCGGTCAGAAAAATGCTGGAGGAATCGGAGGACTGAGCCATGGCATATACAAGCGCCGTCCTGGCCCGGGCAAAGGCCCGGCTGGAGGAGGACAACCGCAAAAAACGGGCGGAGTATACGGCCCATCTGGAGAACGTCTACCGGCTCCGGCCCCGGGTCCGGGAGATCGACCGGGCCCTGCGGCAGACCGCGGCCCAGGCCGTCAGCCTCTGCTTCTCCCGCGGGGAGGACCCGCAGCAGGCCATCGCAAGGCTGAAAAAGGAAAACCTCTCCCTGCAGGAGGAGAGGCAGTGGATCCTCGACGAACTGGAGCTGGGAGACGACTATCTTGACGACAGCCCCGTCTGCTCGATCTGCAAGGGCACGGGCTACCACGACGGGAACATGTGCGAATGTCTGGCGGAGCTCTGCAGGCAGGAGCAGAAGCACGAGCTGGCGGCCCTGCTGCCCACCGGGCGGGAGCGGTTTGACAGCTTCTCTCTGGAGTATTATCCGGACCGGTTCGATCCTTCCCTGGGAATCAGTCCCAGGGCTTTGATGCAGCGAAACCTCACTCTTTGCAAGCGGTATGCACAGGGCTTCCGGCCCGGCGCAAAAAGCCTGCTGTTCTCCGGAGCCACAGGGCTGGGTAAAACCTTCCTCTCCGCCTGTATCGCCCGCCATGTAGCCGATGAGGGCTGGGGCGTGGTCTACGTCACGGCCTCTGCGCTCTTTGCCGATTATGAGGCTGTGCGCTTCGGGCGGGCGGAGGACGGTCTGCTGCGGCGATATTCCCAATGTGACCTTTTGATCATTGACGATCTGGGAACGGAAATGACCACACAGCCGGTGATCTCCGCCCTCTATGACATTGTGAACGGTCGGCTGCTGGGGCAAAAATCCACGATCATCTCCACAAATCTTCAGCCGGAAAACCTGGAGGGGCGCTACAGTGCGCAGATCGCTTCCCGACTTACCGGCAGCTACCAGCTCATCAGCTTTGTGGGAGACGATATCCGTCAGAAAATCAAGCGCTAGGCTGCACAGACAAACCTGCAGCCGCGTCGTTGAGCATTCAGATTAGCTCAACGACGCGGCTGCTTTTCATTTTGCTTTCTTCATCAGGAAATAGGTACATATCCGCTCTCCAGGATCAGGCGCTGGCCGGACTCGGAAAGAAGAAATTCCAGAATCCTTTGGATATTGGGGTTTGGGTCATCTCGGCGGTATACCGCATAGAATTCCCCTGTCAAGGGATATGTGCCGTTTTGGATATTATCCGGGGTGGGAGCCACTCCATCGACCCGCAGAAGCTTGACGCCCGGGACCTTGGTAATGCCGCTGACATAATAGCGGAAGGAAAAGCCGATGGAGGCGCCAAACACTGCCAGAGGGCCGTGCTTCACAGGGGTATCCCCCATAAATTTCAAAAAGCGCGTCTGGCTGCCGCTGCCTTCATTGCGCTGCAAGGGTGCAATGAGCCGGTTTGCGCCGCCGACGTCTCTCCAGTTGGTGATCTTTCCGGCATAAATATCGCGAATCTGCTGCTGGGTCAGGCTGTCCACCGGGTTCTTCTCATTCACCAGAAAAACAAAGGCCTCTTTGCCAATGGGCACATAGACCAGATCCACGCCCCGCTCCTCGGCATAGGCTGCCTGCTCTCGGGAAGGGCCGGCGCAGAAGATCATGTCCGCATCTCCGTCGACGATGGCCTCATATGCGCCGCGGGTGTTGCGATATTGCATCCTGCTCTCGGGGGTGTAGCTGCCGTTCTCAAAGACACAGGCGCCCTCGGGATAGAGCGCGTGAAAGACAGAGGCGTAAACCGGCAAAAGCGCCGCGGCTCCATCCAGGACAGGGAGTTCCCCCGTCAGCTTGTCCTCCGCTTCGATTTTCACGACGCCGCTGTCCTCGGCAAAGGGCAGATAGTCTGCAGGCTCTATGGCCTTGGCCGCATAGGCATTGCCGAAGGTGCTGACACAGCGGCGGGTAAAGAGCAGCCAGATGGCCAGATCCAACAGGACGAAAAACAGAGCTGCCAGAATAAGGGAGGTTATCTGTTTCCAGGTCTTCATCTCACCACAGCTCCTCCGCAATAAAGTTCAAAATAGAGGCGTTGCGGTAGGCAATTATTGTGTAAACGGTCAGGGCGATAAGGCTCAGAAGCCCCACGCAGACGAGGACGGTCATCAGGATTTGATAGGTTTTCTGTTTCATTGTTCTTTCTCCCCATCACATATTTGCTAAAATCAGTCCGGAGATGACCGAAAGAAGGACGAAGAGGCAGGCAAATACAATTCCTAAAACTGCTGCTTTTTTCAGGCTTCGGTGCATTTCGTCGATATAGAAAACACGGAGATCCGAGTTTTGACTGCGGCTGGAGCGTATGTATGCAATCAAAGCCTTCAGCAAACAAAATAGTGCAGCTACGAAGGAAGCAGGGGTCGAGAAAGCCAATATAGGCACTAGCAGTACAAAAAGCGTCGAAATCATTTGGTTCATCTCCTCAGGGGCATATTCTGTCTGTTCTGAATCATTTGCCGTCTGCGCCGGTTCTTTCCCCAGGGCAGCTTCAATTGGGATGCATCTCAGCCAACACCAACGGTTATCTGCCGCGGCGATAGAGCTTGGCCAGGCCGCCTTCGGCGGTCTCCCGGAAGGCCTTGGAAATGTTGATGCCGGTCTGATACATGGTCTTGACCACCATATCAAAGCTGATAGACCGGGTATCATAGAGGAAATAGGCCAGGTTCAGCGCGTTCATGGCCCGCATGGCGGCCACGGCATTGCGCTCAATGCAGGGGATCTGCACCAGGCCGCAGATGGGATCGCAGGTCAGGCCGAGATGATGCTCCAGCGCCACCTCAGCGGCATACTCGATTTGGGCAAGATTCATATCGCAAAGCTCCGCCAGAGCAGCGGCGGCCATGGAGCAGGCTGCGCCAACCTCCGCCTGACAGCCGCACTCAGCGCCGGAAATGGAGGCATTGTGCTTGACCAGGTTGCCGATGATGCCGGCAACTGCCAGGGCATGGAGAATTTTCTCATCGCTGTAGCCGTGCTGCTCTTGCATGTAGC
>JAGAEW010000073.1 GCA_017612935.1 Oscillospiraceae bacterium | reverse complement strand
GTATCTGGCGCGTCTGCGCGCGCCGGATCGAGAGGCAGCCTTTTTCAGAGAGCAGGGCTATACAGACTATGTAGGGTCTACTGAAAAAGCCTTTCTGGTTTAGAAAACATGGCGAAAATTCGAGAAAACGGGAGAAAACAGTACCATTCTCCCATGTGATGTGGTACAATAATGCCAGGCAAAATACGGGGATTTGCGAAAATAGTCCCGGATTTGGGGTGTTTGGATGTACTACAGCGCGGATTATGACCAGCTTCCGCTGGAGGATTTCTTTCTGCCATTTGGCGGCTCACTGGACCCGAAGAACCGTTGGGTGAAGCTTTCCCGGATTATGCCCTGGGAGAAGATTGAGGAAATCTATCTGCGCACCATGAGCGTGGAGACCGGCCGCCGGGCGTACTCTTCCCGGATTGCCTTCGGCTCAATCTACATCAAAGAGGCGGAGAAGCTGACTGACGAGAGCTGCGTGACGGCAATCCAGGAGAACCCCTATATGCAGTACTTTCTCGGCCTACATGAGTTCACCCAGGAACCGCTGTTTGACGCTTCCATGATGGTGCACTTCCGCAAGCGCTTCCCTGTGGAGGACGTTGCTCTGATCAACGAATATGTCTGCACCGGCAAGTGGCCGGAGGACGGCAGGAATGTAGACCGCAACGACGGCGTACCGGAAGAGATTGAGACCCCCGAGCCGGAGGAGGAAGAAGACGATCACGATGATTCCGACAAACCCTCCGGCGGGAAGAAATCCTTAAAGGGTCGGAAGAATCCCAATACCTCCAAGAAGAAGGATAAACGCAGGAAGAAGAACCACGGGAAGTTGATTATGGACGCCACGGTGGCTCCTGCGGATGTCAAGTTTCCCACAGACATTGATCTGCTGAATCAGTGCCGGGAGCATCTGGAAACCGCAATCAATCTGCACTGGCCTGAGGTTCCCCATACCGGACACAAGCTGCCGTATTCGGCAAAGAAGGCCAGGAAAGCCTATCTGAAGATAGCAAAATCCAAGCGCTGGACAAAGAGACTGCTGCAAAAGGGTATCCGGGAGCAGTTGGAATACGTTGAACTGGCCCAGGCTCGGCTGTCGCAGATGATGGAGCTTGCGCCCAATGTGAAGCTGCCCTCCTGGCTGGCGCAGCGATTGTCGGTGATTCCCCTTGTCTATGCTCAGCAGAAGCAGATGCTGGAGACCAATACCCACGCCTGTCCGAACCGGATCGTCAGTCTGGCACAGCCCCATGTGCGGCCGATCCAGCGGGGGAAGCGTCCGAATCCCACGGAGTTTGGTCAGAAGCTTCACCTGTCCCGGGTAGACGGTTACACCTATCTGGAGCAGACCAGCTGGTCGAATTACAACGAGAGCTGCGACCTGAAGGCTACGGTAGAAGATTACCGCAGAAAGTTCGGCTTTTACCCGGAGGCGGTGCTGGCGGATAAGATCTACCAGACCAGAGAGAACCGCCGCTACTGTAAGGCGCTGGGCATTCGACTGTCCGGCCCTCCTCTGGGCAGAAAACGGACAGGAGAAGCTGGTGCGAAGGATTCCCGCCAAATGCGAAAGGACGCCTGCGAGCGCAACGGCATTGAGAGCAGCAACGGCGTCGCCAAACGCAAATACGGTCTGGACCTGATCATGTCGAAGCTGGACGAAACCGCCAAAACCGAAGCCGCTCTCATCATATTAGCCATGAACGCAGCCCACCGGCGGCGGCGATGGCTTTTGCGCTTTTTCAGAATCTGGGCCCTGAGAGTTGTTTTTCAGTAAGCCCTAATTACTGCTTATGTTAAGATCACTAATCACAAGTGTGGCTTTATCTGTGAGCCATGGCAGAACGGTGTATGGGTTGATAACACCAACGGCATCCGGCGAGACCATTGATTGCCACTTCTTTTCCATGTTCTTGGTTGATGCGTACAGTTTTCCGTCTAGCCGACCCAGTTCAATGGCATCATATCGATCTGTGCCTAATCCATCGTCGTCTTTGTCCACTTTAGATACGGCGTTCATCTGGTAGATCGATATTGAGACTTGTACATATGGACACCCGACGGGCCAGGGGCGTATTGCGTTTTCTGGGATCCCTACGATTACAGTATTTTTTCTGGTTTGCATACTTTTTTCTCCTTTTCACATTTTGTACTTAAAAAAGAAAAGACAACAAACGGAGGCCTAAGCCTCTATGTCTGTTGTCTTCTAAATAACCGGCAAGCCGGCACACTTCTTATGCGGTTAATGCCAACCACATGGAAAAATCTACTTTAAGTACATTTTTATTATACACCCAAAATAGCCTCGTGTCAATCATTTGGTTAAAAAATATGAACCACATATGCATCCGAATAGCTTGTAAAGCAATGGTAGTCATAGTATAATAGAGATAGCTGATTGGAGAGAACAATATGAATTAGGCAGAAAGCGTAATCGCAAATATACAGTGTTGGAGACTTCAAAAGGCGCGGGTATTGTGAAACATGAAGGCAAAGCAATTCACTGAATTAT
>JAGAEW010000010.1 GCA_017612935.1 Oscillospiraceae bacterium | reverse complement strand
CCGGCGGCCAGAGAAGAGCCAAGAAGTCCGAGTATGCCATGCAGCTGACCGAGAAGCAGAAGGTCAAGTTCGTCTACGGCATCCTGGAGAAGCAGTTCCGGGCCTACTACGAGAAGGCCGCCCGCGCCGGCGGCAACACCGGCGAGGTCCTGCTGACCCTCATCGAGCGCCGTCTGGACAACGTGGTCTACCGCCTGGGCTTCGCCAACACCCGCCGTCAGGCCCGTCAGCTGGTCAACCACGGCCACTTCACCGTCAACGGCAAGCGCGTCAACATCCCCTCCTACATGGTGCGGGTGGGCGACGTGGTGGCCGTCTGCGAGAAGAGCGCCCAGAACGCCTTCTACAAGAAGCTGAAGGAAGACGATGCTTTCATCGCTGCTCCCAAGTGGCTGGATCGTGATAAGAACACGCTGCAGGGCAAGGTTCTGGCCCTGCCTGCGAGAGACGATATCGACTTCGAAATCGCTGAACACCTCATCGTCGAGTTGTACTCCAAGTAATTACTGCCCTCGTATCATAATTGGTAAGCTGAAAAAACTGACCGAAGTAGGATTTACGCAAATTTATTATAGGAGGGTAATAGTTTAATGGTAGAAATTGAAAAGCCGCGTATTGAGTGTATCGACTCTCCTGAGGATGGCTTCTACGGCAAGTATATCGTAGAGCCCCTGGAAAGAGGCTACGGCATTACTCTGGGCAACAGTCTGAGACGGATTCTCCTGTCCAGCTTGCCCGGCTGTGCCGCCACCTCCATCAAAATTGCCGGTGTGCAGCACGAATTTTCCACGATCCCCGGCGTCAAGGAAGATGTCACCGAGATCGTCCTGAATATTAAACGGCTGCTGGCAAAGCTGTACTGTGATGAAGCCAAGACCGTATATATCGACGCCGTCGGACCCTGCGTGGTTACTGCTGAGGATATTAAGGCGGATGCCGACGTGGAGATTCTGAATCCGGATCTGGTAATTGCCACCCTGGGTCCCGACGCCACGCTGAACATGGAAATCAACCTGAGCCACGGCCGCGGCTATGTGCGGGCGGACCACAATAAGACGCCCAATATGCCCATCGGTGTCATTCCCGTTGATTCCATCTACACCCCGGTCACCAAGGTCAACTACACAGTGGAGAACACCCGTGTCGGCAACATGACTGACTACGACAAGCTTACGCTGGAAGTTTGGACCAACCGGATCATCTCCGCCCGGGATGCTGTTTCTCTGGGCGCAAAGATTCTGACGGACCATCTCGCGCTGTTTACCGACCTCAGCGAAGCCGTGGCAAGCAAGTCTACCGTGGTGGAGCATGTGGGAGATACCCACAATAAGATGCTGGAGTTGACGATCGAAGAGCTGGATCTTTCCGTCCGAAGCTTTAACTGCCTCAAGCGCGCCAACATCAACACCGTCGCGGATCTGATCGCCAAGACGGAAGAGGATATGATGAAGGTGCGGAACATGGGCAGAAAGAGCCTGGAGGAAGTCCAGAACAAGCTGGCCATGATGGATCTCTCCCTCGCCGGCGACGACTCCGGCAATAACAATTAACGCGGATGGGCGCCGCGGCGCGGCGCCTGCCAACCATAAAGTCAACTCGACAACCTTTCAAAGAAGGAGGAAAACCTGAATGTTCGGAACTCGTAAGCTCGGCAAGACCAGCTCCCAGCGCAAGGCCCTGCTTCGTCAGCAGGTCACTGATCTGCTGCAGTATGGCAAGCTGGAGACGACCTTCACCCGTGCCAAGGAAGTGCAGCCCATCGTTGAAAAAATGATTACCCTGGGCAAGAAGGGAGGCTTGGCTAATTATCGCAGAGCCCTGTCCTACATCACCAAGGAAGACGTGGCAAACAAGCTGTTCAAGGAAGTGGCCCCCGGCTACGCCCAGCGCAACGGCGGTTACACCCGCGTCACCCGTACCGGTCCCCGTCGCGGCGATGCTGCTGAGATGGCTGTGATCGAGCTGGTGTGATCTCTATAAAAAACCACTCTCTGCCGGGCAGAGAGTGGTTTTTTTACGCAGGGGGTGTTACCCCCCTGCGCGAAATTTCTGCTTAACAGCCGCAGCCGTTGTCGCAGCCGCAGCCGTTGCCGCAGCCGTTGCCGCAACCGCAACCGTTGCCGCAACCGCAACCGCAACCGTTGCCACTGCCAAGGCCGTTGCCGCAGCCGCAGCCGTTCATGCAGCCGCAGCCCAGAAGAAGAACAATTACAATGATGATCCACCAACTGCCATTAAAACCGTTATTACACATACCGCTACCTCCTGCAAAAGATCGCAAGCAGTTCGCCGGGCCTTTTGCCCGGCGGAACTTCGCTCAGTCCATAGTATGCGCGGGCGGCAGAGCTGTGACAAGAGAGCTGCGGCAGCCGTCGGAGCCGGGGAAGCCCCCCTTTGAAAAAGCCGATCGCAGCTTGCTCGACTGCTCAGCTTAGACAGTCCGCCTTCGGTGGAAAGAGATCTGTGATGGGGGCAAAACGATAGCCCAATTCCTCCCAGCGGGTCAGCAGCTCGTCGAGAATCTCCGCATTGGTGGCTGAGGTACTGTGCAGCAGAACCACCGCTCCGGGATGCACCCGGCCAAGGAGCTTCTCGAAGGCCTCCTCCCGGCTGGGCTGCTCGTCCTGCTTCCAGTCTACATAGGCCAGAGACCAGAAAACGGTCTTGTAGCCCAGCTCCTTTGCCATTTGCAGATTCCGTTCTGAGTAAATGCCCCGCGGGGGACGGTAGAATTTGGGCATGGGACTGCCGACCGTGCTTTCATAGGCTTTTTCCACGTCCTCCAACTCTTTTGAAAAGCTTTTTCGGTCGCTGATCTGCCCCATGTCCCAGTGGTGCCAGCTGTGGTTGCCTACGGTATGTCCCTCCTCTACCATGCGCCGAATCAGCGCCGGATTTTGCTCAATGTAGGTCCCCACCACGAAAAACGCCGCCGGAGCGTTGTGCTTTGCCAGAGCGTCGAGAATGGTCTGCGTGTGGCCGTTTTCATACCCGGCGTCAAAGGTCAGATAGAGCGTTTTTTCCTCCGTGTTTCCCACAAAGGCTGCATCCAAAACGGCCAGCTCCCGGGCCGTGGCATTTCCCACGGGAGAGGCTCCGGCATTGGGAAAGCTCAAGCCCCAGGAGCCGGTCTGAGCAAGCTCATCCTCCTTTGCGAACCATGTTCCCACCGCCAGCGTCAGCAGCAGGAATATCCCAATGCCCGCCATGCGAACCCGATATGACTGTTCCATTGTGTTCCCTCCTCTGGAGATTTGCTATAGACTATGCTGCCGACAGCTGAGACAGAACGCGGAGCACGCCGGGAGGGTCGGAACTCCGAATCAGTCCGGCAGCAGAGGCGGAAGGCGATTTTTCCTCCAATGCCTCAGTTGATTGGAGAGACAGCGCCCAAAGCTGCATCCCACATTGCGCCCTCTGGAGCCAATTTCGTCTTATACTGAACTCCCATAGAAAGATTGAAAAATGTGTCGAGCAGGAATTGCGCCAGACAAGGCGGAGGACGCAGGCGGGCTTGCCGCCCGTCAAGGACGACAACGAAGTATGGCACAATTCCTGCCGAAACAGATGCAAGGTTTCTATGGGAGTTCAGTATTATATGAGGGTTCGGTAAAAATATTGAACATTTTTATCCTGCATTCCCAAATGGGAATGCAGTCCCTGCGTCCCCGGAGGAAGCCGCCACCAAAGCCTTTTTAGCATTTGGTGGAGACAAGTATAAACCCGGAAACAGAACAGAAGTTTGAGAAAAGTCCGGAACGGAATTGAAATTCGCAGGAATATGTGTTATACTGAGTAAATCAAGAGAAATTTATACAAAAACGGAGGAACCGCATATGTTTTTAGACCGGGATCGCTATTTGTATCACAAAGCGCAGTTGGTAGAGGTGATTTGTCAGCTTCGCTTTCCCACAATCCTTGCCATCTCTGCCCGGGAGCCGGTGAACTTTCAGGAGTTGATTCGAAAAGACTTCCCCCAATATCAGCGACTGGCTGAACGTCCCCAGCCCAGGCTCACAGGTGCACCGGGCAATTTCCGGGTGGAGGAGGGAGAAACCATCACCAATTACCAGTTTCTCTCCGCCGATGGGAAGTGGAAGGTCAACCTGACCAACACCTTTATCTCCCTGGCAACTCCCGCCTATACCCGCTGGGAGGAGTTTGCTGCCAAGCTGGATCTGGTGCTGGCCCAGTTTATCCCCACCTATGAGCCCGCCTTTTTTGAACGGGTGGGGCTGCGCTATGTGAATATCTTCTCCCGTAAGGCCCTGGATCTGGAGGGCATCCCCTTCCGGGATCTCTTCCAGCCCGGTTATTTGGGCCTGCTGGCAGAGGAGGATGCCCGGGAGGAGAGCTTCGGCCGTTCCGGGCAGGATATTGAAATGGCTCTCTCCGGCGGCTGTCACCTGAAGATGCACGTCGGCCCCGGAATGCTCCAGCGGGGTCAGGTGAAGGATGAAGAAGTGAAATTCATCCTGGATGAGGACGTGTTTATGGCGGGCAAGCTCCCCGTCAATCAGTGCGCGCCGGCCCTCCAGACCGTCCATATCCAGGCGGATCGGATCTTCGCCGGTGCCATGACCCAGCGCCTGCATGAGGCTATGGAGCCGGAGCGGCTGGATTGATACAGCAAGCTTTGTAAAGGAATGCCGAACCCGGCGTTACAGTCCGGGTTCGGCAT
>JAGAEW010000072.1 GCA_017612935.1 Oscillospiraceae bacterium | reverse complement strand
GCGGGTGGGCCGGTCCAGACCCGCCTTGGTGGCCAGCAGCCAGACCTTTCGGCCGCCGGTCTCTTGATCCACCTCGCGGCAGAAGATCTGAATGTCCAGCTTCTTGACAAGCTCCTGGTGCCGTTCCTCGGCAGCGCCGATCAGCGCGTTTTTGTCGTTGTCCACCTGCAGGGCCTTGACCTCCACCTTCGACTCCGGCAGCACCGCGATCCGCTCGATCTGCTGCGTCTCATCGTTCCAGTTCAGCAGCAGCAGCGTGCCCTTGGTGTAGCAGGGCTCTTTGTCCTCGTCACGGATATCGTTGGCGACCGATGCGCCGATCATCGCGTCCATGCCGGCGTTGATCATGGTGTTCATGGGATTGATCGCCGCCGCTCCCGAGGTGAGATCCAGGCCCAGATTGGAGCCTGCGGCTCGCTTGGTGGCCATCTCCTGTCTTCCGCCCTTGATCTTCAGGTAGCAGCCGATGGCGTCTCCCTCCAGTTGGAGCACAAGGCCCATGAAGATGCGCAGGACCTCGAAATCCCGTTCGACCTCCTCCAGTTCGGTTTTCCCGTCGGGACCGGTGACTCTGGCCTGCGCACGAACCTTGAGCCGGTAGCTTCGAGTCGTGCCGGGCTCCGCCTCATCCTTGGGCGAGACGTCCTCCAGCACCGCGCAGAAGCAGCGCGGTTCGTTGGGATCCTGCAGGAGCTGGACCTTGTAGGGCGCCTTGCTCTCCTTTGGGAATTCCGCTGTGACCTGCATGTTTTCCGGCATGTTGGAAACCGTGAAGAAGAGATAGACCTTCTTGTCATAGTGAGCGGGAAGGCCGAGATTCTCCTGGCCGAAATTTATCTTCGCCTCGGTAAGGGAGAAGATCACATGCTCGGTGAAATAACCGCCCTTACCCTGGAACTGGAAGCTGACCCGACCCGTGGAGCCCGTGGTTCCCTTGGGGGCCGTAACGCGAGCAGCCATATATCCGTTGGAGGTCATGCCCCCGCTCTCCACCGTGAGATTCCCGTCGCCGGAGAATGGCACAATGAGCTTTGTCAGGTCCGGTCGCTCCCGCTCCCTGCCGTCCGGAGCCGTCTCAATGATGCGGGCGTAGACCCAGCAGGGAGACCCGCCTTTTTTGATGACGTTGCTGAAGTTCTTGTTGATGTGCATTTTATAGGTGGAGCGCTTTTTCTTTTTGCCGTTCTTGTCGTCGCCGCCAAACAGGGCCGCCGCGGCAGCGGAGCCGCCGATGCCGCCGATGCTGACCAACAGGGCCTCGGGAATGGTGGTCTTGTTCTCGCCACCCTCCACGATATCCTGGTTGATAACGGTGCCCTTATCCTCGCCGGGGCCTGTCTCCGCCGGGACGGCCTCTTCCTGAACCAGGCCGGAGACCGGCTCCTTGTATTCAAAGTCCAGGTAGATTGTCAGGCCAAGCCCCACGCCGCTGCGTCCCTCCAGGCGATCGACGTCCTCGCCGAAGGGCTTGAGATGGCATACGCCCTGGACCCACATACGGATCGAGGGGGGCGTGTCGTTGTTGGGAATAAAGATTCGCTCGTCGATGTCCGGCGGGATCTGAATGGAGATGGAGCCGCTGTAGCTTTTTCCGGAAAAAACCGTCTGCTGCTTGGGGCTCAGATAGGCCTCTTCATAAGCCGAGGCGGAGTCCCAATAGACCTCTCTGTCCACGTACTCCGGTTTCAGAGTATTGCTGATATAATAGGCATAGGTTTCCACGTAGTTCTCAAAGGTATAGAGGTCCGTAAAATCCGGGGAATTCTCATTCTCTTTTGCCCAGGGGATCGCAAAGGGCCAGTCCGGCTCCGTGGTAAAGGTGATGGTGATCGTTTCGCCGGGAGAGGCCACCAGGGTGGCTGGGCCTGTGTTCACGAAGCGCTTTGTGAAGTTCCTTCCACCCATGACGGAGTATTCCAGATAGATGGACTTCATAAAGTCGCCGTCCCCAAAGTCATAGTAGTTGACACCGCTGCGGGGGGCCTCATCCTCGTTGACCTCCGCTGTGGCTTTGGTAGGCACCACGATGTCAACGTCGCCAAAGGGGATGTCGTCATCGTCTCCGTCCTCTGCCAGGACAGGCGTCAGAAGCGACGGCGCCAGGAACAGCAGAAGCACAGTGCAAAGGAGCAGGGCAGAAAGCCGCTTCAGATTTTGTTTCATCGTTCCGCCCTCCTTATACGACGCTCAGCACCAAGGCGCACAGCGGACAGCCCGCCGCAAGCCCTGCCAGTAGGGCCGGCAAAAAGCCCGTGCCTTTCTGCGCCGATCCGACGCCCTTCCCGCCGCCGGCCGCCGGCGCTGCGGCTCTGCCCGGAGTTTGGGAGATCACGCTTCTTCCGAGGGCGCCAAGGGAGAGAAGCGCCCCGGCCGCACCGGACATACTGCTCTCCCAATTGGCGGTCTTGATGCCGGCAAAAATCATATAGACGCCCGCTCCCAGCAGCAGGCCAAGAACAGCACCGACGATACCCGCCGCGCCGCCTCTGCCGGAAAAGATGTTCCTTATTTGCCCAAAGAAGGAACGAATGCCGACCCGCAGGGAGCCCAGTGAACCGGAGCAGAGTCCCAGAAGTGCGGTCCCCACGGCAGTCTTGCCGAGCAATCCGCCCAGATTGCCGGGGAATCCGCGGCCCAGGCCGCCCCGAGCAAAGCTCAGCCAGGACAGCAGCTTCACCGCAATATTCTGCGTATCCCGGGCAAAGCTCAAACCGATCCAGGAGGCCAGAAGGGCCGCAAGTGGGATCAGGGTCCGGGGCTGCTTCAGAATATTCAGCAGCCGCTGAAGATAGTTGGGACTCCGTCCCGCTTCCTCCTGTGCTTCGCGTTCCGCGCAGGAAAACTCCCCGGCCATCTCCGGGGCTGCCTGTTCCTGCTCCGTCAGAGGCGGCGGCGTGCGCTCCGCAGAAGACGGGGTCATCGGTTTCGCCTCCACCGAGGAAGAGACGCTCTGCTGCATCTTCGTCCGGGCGGAGAGCCTGCTTTTGTCAAAGTGCTGTCCGCAGGCAGTGCAAAAGCCCGCACCGGGTTTGGCCGCCGCTCCACAGGCCGGACAATATTGGGCTGTTTGTGCAGTCGCTGTCATCCGCGTTCCGCAACGTGTGCAAAAGCGGGAGCCATCCAGAAGTGGCACGCCGCAGTTTGGGCAGTTCATCCCATCGCCTCCTGTTTTTCGGATTCACAGTTTGACTTGCGTTCTGCTTCCACCATAGCATAGATTGTGTATAATTGCAATAGCATGCAAATATTATCGTTCAGAAGTTGAAAGAAAACCTTGTGCTATAGTCCAAACACTGTTGATGGAAGGTTGGATTATTTTCTATGTTGTAGGCTGTAGACGAACGAACAGAGCAGGGAACGTAATGCTGCGTTACCCTTTTCGAAGATGTTGATCACAGGCAAAAAGAAGGGCGTTTTTCGCCCCGAGACTTTGCTAATTAACAGGCTTAATCAAAAGCTCCCCGGAAAGGCCGTTGGAAGGAGGTGTTGGCGTGCCGAGGATGAGCAAGAAGAGGAACGAGGAATGGGGTTTCTTCCTCAATGAACGAAATCGAATCACCTACAACAAGCTCTGCTTACAGTGTCAACGG
>JAGAEW010000071.1 GCA_017612935.1 Oscillospiraceae bacterium | reverse complement strand
GGCGCCGCATATGCGGCGCCCCTGACTGAAAGCTGCAGCTCTGCGGTTCAGGCTGTGTGTGTGTCGTTTTCCCTGCACACGCAGAGCCTTGCCCACAGAATCCAAGCCTGCGGAATCCAATCGTGATTTCCGACGCGGAGTAGGTGTGCGTATGGAAATGAAGCCTCCCAAAAATGAACACAGGAAGAAAACGCGGAAACGCCTGCGCTCCCGCCTCACGACGGCTTTGATCGTTATGGTGATGCTGCTTGGCGCGGGCCTGCTGCTCTACCCGAGTGTTGCGGACTACTGGAACCGTATGACCCAGTCCCGCGCCATCATGTCCTATAACGCGGCCATTGCGGATATGGACCCAAAGCTGTATGAGAAAATGCTGGCCAACGCAAAGGACTATAATCGCCGCCTTGCCTTGGGCCGTTTTTCGTGGTCCATGAGCCAGGAACAGCAGAAGGAGTATCACGATTTGCTGGACTATACCGGAAATGGTATTATGGGTTATCTTGAGATCGAGAAGCTGGACCTGATGTTGCCCATCTACCACGGAACCAGCGCGGCGGTGCTGTCTACCTCCATCGGTCACCTGGAGCAGACCAGCCTTCCCGTCGGTGCGTATAGCTTCGATGAAGCCCTTGGCGTTGCCACGCCTCCGGATGGAAGCCACTGCGCCCTCTCCGGTCATCGCGGCCTCCCGTCCGCACGTCTTTTTTCAGATTTAAACCTTCTCAGCACAGGGGACCAGTTTACCATCACTGTTCTAAATGAGACCTATACCTATGAGGTCGATCAGATTTTGACCGTGCTGCCGCAGGATGTCAGCCCGCTGCAAATCACACCCGGAAAGGACTACTGTACGCTGATTACCTGTACCCCCTACGGCGTCAATACGCATCGTCTGCTTGTCCGCGGCGTCCGTGTCGGAACTGACGTCATGACCGTCTATACTTACCGTGTCCAGTCCAATGCAATGCTGATTCGCCCTGTGATCGTCGCGCCCTTCCTGGCTGCGCCCCTCCTGCCGCTGCTGTTCTTCGCTGCGATGCTCAAGCCGGGCAAGAAGCGCAAAGTGATTTCGCTTGACGAAAGCAGGGAACCAGAAGCACGATCCTGATTGAAACGAACCATTGAAGGAGAACAAGCTATGGTTATTATGAGACATACATCGCAAAGGCTCTTGGGGCTTTTTCTGAGTATCCTCCTTTTGCTGCTGCTGTTTCCTACTGTCCGTGCGGAAGAACCTGCTGCACAGCGCCAGGGTAGCCTGACCGTGCGGCTCGAGCACAGCTATACGTCGGACGGTCAAACCCGCGGCATCCCAGACGTGGAAATTCGGCTCTATTTGGTTGCAGACATGGATGATAACGGCCGCATGACTGCAAGCGAGGCGTTTCAGAGCTTTGCCGGCAGCCTCGAGGGCGTCATGACGCAGGAGAATTGGGAGAAGCTCATCCCGGAGTTGACCCAAACGGTGGAAGCCAACGCGATTCCCGTAACGGTTCAGCAGCGTTCCGATGCTGCAGGCAGCGTACGTTTGGAAGGACTCAGCCCTGGCCTTTATCTCGCATGCTTCGGCAATGGTACGCACCCGGACCGCCCTGCGATCACTGTCGGTTTCCAAAGCACGCTGGTCGCGTTGCCCTACCGAGGCGAAGGTAACGCGCAGATGCAGGATCTGGAAAACCACGATCAATGGGATTATGATTACACCATTCTTCCCAAGTCTTTTGAGGCGCAGGTGATCGACCGCATTCAGAAGCTTTGGAAGGACAATCAGGACGCAAAAAAGCTCAGGCCCAAGGAACTTAACGTGGAACTCGAATATGCGGACGGGACCGTGCAAAAGCTGGTGCTGAATGCGGAAAACGGTTGGATTTTAGAGTTTACGCCCGCCTCGGCCAGTGCGGTTGTGGCGCTTCGTGAGCCGACGCTGCCGAAGGGGTATGTGTATCGCGGCTTTTCCTGTGTTGGCGCCACCGTTCAATTCACAAATGAGCTTACGCCGGACAGCGAGAGCCCGACGCCGATCAACCCCAGTCCCGATCCCAAGCCCGGCCTTCCTTATACCGGTCAGCTCTGGTGGCCGGTTCCGGTGCTGCTGGTATCTGGCGCTGTTCTGATTTTGCTTGGCCTGCTGCAGCGCAAAAGGAAATCCAATGGGAAAGCTTAAACAGTTTGCCCTGGGCGGGATGCCGCTGCTGATTCTTGGCGCAGCTTTGTTTTTGAGCGGCCTGGGCCTGACGGAGCAAAATCTGCAGGAGGACCGCCAGGCCGGCGTCGCAGCCCAGAAGACCGTGGAGGCCCTGGTGGAATATGTGCCGGAGCGGAAGCTGCATCCCGCGCCCTCCCCTGTGACCGAGGAGGAGATTGTAGTAACAGAAAACCGCGTTCTGTCGGTACAAACAATTGACGGCAGGGATTATGTGGGCATTTTGAAGATCCCGGCACTCTCTCTCGAGCTACCTGTTCAGACGCCCTATGTCTATGAATCGCTGAAGATTTCTCCCTGCCTCTTTGCAGGTGATCCGTACCACAATAATATGGTAATCTGTGCCCATAATTACAGAACACATTTTGGCCGCGTCAAAAATCTGGAGCCTGGCGATTCGCTGTTTTTTGTCGCAATGGACGGAGAGTATTTTCAGTACAAGGTTCTGGAGCTGGAAATTCTTGACCCGCTTGCGGAAGCGGAAATGCTGGAACCCCGGAGCTGGGACCTGACGCTCTTTACCTGCACCATCGACGGCGAATACAGGCTTACTGTTCGGTGCGAACGTGTCGTGCAAGTGAAAGAAGCCACTCTGACTTGAGTCAAAGTGGCTTCTTTTATGGTGTGCGCCCGGCGAGCGCACGTTCTATAGGGTGAAAGTCCCGAACGCGCCCGGCAGCGGGAAGCGTTAGCCAAAGGCAAGGGTGTCCGTCGCGAGGCGGAATCTGAAGGAAGCCGGATTTGGAGGGTTGAAAGGTCT
>JAGAEW010000070.1 GCA_017612935.1 Oscillospiraceae bacterium | reverse complement strand
CGCAGCGGCGTCAAGTATATCGCAGAGCCCGGCGGTTCCATCCGCGACAACGCGGTGATCGACTGCTGTGACCGTCACGATATGGTCATGTGCTTCACCGGAATGCGCCTGTTCCATCACTGATAAAGCTTCGAGGGTTTGCTATGAAAGTCATGGTCATTGGCGGCGGTGGCAGAGAGCACGCCATCGTCAAAAAGCTGAAAGAAAACCGGAATATCACGGAGCTCTATTGTCTGCCCGGCAACGGCGGAATTGCCCGGGACGCCACCTGCGTCAACATCGGCGCGACGGAGCTTGAGAGAATTCTGGAGTTTGCCAAAGCGCATCGGATCGACTACGCTGTGGTGGCCCCGGATGATCCTCTGGCTCTGGGAGCGGTGGATCTGCTGGAGGAGGCGGGCATTGCCTGCTTCGGCCCCCGAAAAAATGCCGCGATCATTGAATCCAGCAAGGTATTTGCCAAGGATTTGATGAAGCGCTATCACATTCCCACCGCCTGCTGCGAGGTGTTTTCCGATCTGGAAGCCGCGCTGTCCTATTTGCAGACTGCTCCCATGCCCATCGTGGTCAAGGCCGACGGTCTGGCGCTGGGCAAGGGTGTTTTCATTGCACAGACGCTCTTAGAGGCGGAAGAAGCTGTCCGCGCCATGATGGCGGACAAACGTTTCGGAAAGAGCGGTGAGCGGGTGGTCATTGAGGAATTTCTGGAGGGACCGGAGGTTTCCGTCCTCTCCTTTACCGACGGCAAGACTGTTGTGCCGATGATTTCCTCGATGGATCACAAGCGGGCAGGGGAGGGAGATACCGGTCTTAACACCGGTGGCATGGGGACCCTTGCCCCCAATCCCTACTTTACGCCCGCTGTGGCGGAGCGCTGTATGCAGGAGATTTTCCTGCCAACTGTTCTCGCCATGGCGCAGGAGGGGAGACCCTTCAAGGGCTGCCTCTACTTTGGCCTGATGCTGACGAAGGACGGGCCAAAGGTAATTGAATACAACTGCCGCTTCGGGGACCCGGAGACACAGGTAGTTCTCCCGCTGCTCAAGACGGATCTGCTTACTGTCATGCAGGCCGTGACAGACGGAAATCTGGCGGACTGCCCGGTGGAGTTCTTCGATGGGGCTGCTGCCTGCGTCATTATGGCCTCTGAGGGCTACCCCGGCTCCTACGGAAAGGGTTATCCCATTACGATCCCAGCTGCCGACTGGGAGCGGGTCTATGTGGCAGGAGCCAAAGAGCAGGACGGTCAGCTCGTCAGCTCCGGCGGCCGTGTTCTGGGAGTTTGCGCTGTGGCCCCGACGCTGCCCCAGGCTTTGAAGGAGGCCTATGAGCGGGTCGGACGGATCCATTTTGATCATGCATATTACCGCCGCGACATTGGCAAACGCGCCCTTGCGGTGGGGGAGGCTTAAATGGTACATCGGATTTTTGTAGAAAAGAAGCCTGCTTACGCGCAGGAAGCGGAGGCGCTGCTGCGGGAGCTAACGGGATTTTTAGGAATCCGGAATCTTCAGAAGCTCCGTATTCTGAACCGCTATGACGCAGAAAATGTCTCTCAGGCCCAGTTTGAAGCTGCTGTTCCCACGGTGTTTTCAGAGCCCCAGGTGGATCGGGCGTCCGCTACGGTGGATCTGTCCGAGGCCGACGCGGTCTTTGCCGTGGAATATTTGCCGGGACAGTTTGATCAACGGGCGGATTCCGCAGCCCAGTGCATCCAGCTCAGCTTCCAGTCAGAGCGTCCCCTGATCCGCTCGGCTAAGGTCTATGCGCTCTACGGCAGCCTGGATGCGCAGGCGCTTTCCCGTATCAAAAAATATGTCATAAATCCCGTTGAGGCGCGGGAGGCCGCCCTCGATCTGCCGGAAACCCTGCAAATTCCCTATCAGATTCCCGAGACTGTCGCCACACTGGAGGGCTTCCGGGAAATGAAGCGGGAGGAACTGCAGCAAATGATCGGGACGTACGGCCTGGCCATGGATGAGGCGGACATCGCCTTTTGCCAGAACTACTTCCGCACAGAGCGGCGCGATCCCACCATTACTGAGTTGCGGATGATTGACACCTATTGGTCCGATCACTGCCGCCACACCACCTTCCATACGATCATTGACGAGGTCAGCTTTGAAGATCCTGAGATTCAGAGATCCTATGAGGACTATCTGGCGGTTCGCCGGGCACTGAACTGGCATAAGCCTCCCTGCCTGATGGATGTTGCCACCATCGCGGTGCGCTATCTCAAGCAGAACGGAAAACTGGACAAGCTGGACGAATCTGAGGAGATCAATGCCTGCACCGTAAAGATCAACGTAAATGTGGACGGAAAAGATGAACCCTGGCTTCTGCTCTTTAAGAATGAAACTCACAATCATCCCACGGAGATTGAGCCCTTCGGCGGCGCTGCCACCTGTATCGGCGGCGCAATCCGCGATCCGCTCTCCGGCAGAGCCTATGTCTACGGCGCCATGCGCGTCACCGGCGCGGCAGACCCCACGGTTCCCGTGTCTGAAACGATTCCCGGCAAACTGCCCCAGAGAAAGCTGGTTACCACGGCGGCTGCGGGCTATTCCTCTTATGGCAACCAAATCGGCATTGCAACCGGTCTGGTGGAGGAGCTCTACCACCCCGGCTACGCGGCAAAGCGTATGGAGATCGGCGCGGTCATCGCCGCTGCGCCCCAGGCAAACGTCCGCAGAGAGCGGCCAATTCCCGGGGATGTGGTAATTCTGCTGGGCGGCAGCACCGGCCGTGACGGGATCGGCGGCGCGACGGGCTCTTCCAAGGCCCACAACGCCCATTCCGTCGAAAGCTGCGGCGCCGAGGTCCAGAAGGGCAATGCCCCTGAGGAGCGCAAACTGCAGCGGCTGTTCCGGAATCCTGAGGCTGCCCGGCTGATTAAGCGCTGCAACGACTTCGGCGCAGGCGGCGTCAGCGTTGCCATCGGTGAGTTGGCCGACGGCCTTCAAATTGACCTGAATGCGGTACCCCGCAAGTATGAGGGACTCGACGGCACAGAACTGGCCATCTCCGAATCCCAGGAGCGTATGGCAGTCGTGGTAGCCGCCGAGGATGCAGAGCGTTTCCTGACCCTGGCCCGGGAAGAAAACCTCCAGGCCTGCTCTGTGGCGGTTGTTACCGAGGAAGCCCGTCTGGTTATGGACTGGAACGGCAGACGCATCGTAGATCTGAGCCGGGAATTCCTGAGCTCCAACGGTGCGGAGAAGCATATTACAATTAAGATGGGCTGCCTGGCTCAACTGCCTGCCGTTGCGGACTGCAGTTTTGTTGAAGCCTGTGAGGAGATTGCCAACGATCTGAACCTCTGCTCTCATCGGGGACTGTCTGAGCGCTTTGATTCCACCATCGGAGCCGGCACTGTGCTGATGCCCTTCGGCGGAAAGAAGCAGCTCACCCCCATTCAAGCCATGGCTCATAAAATTTCCGTGGAGCACGGCCATACCGACGACTGCTCCCTCATGGCTTTCGGCTTTGACCCCTATGTCTCTGCGTGCTGCCCCTACATCGGCGCGTATCTGGCGGTTGTTGATTCCGCCGCCAAGCTGGTTGCCTCCGGTGCAAAATTTGAGGATGTGTATCTGAGCTTACAGGAATATTTCGAGAAGCCCGGCAAGGATCCAAATCGCTGGGGCAAGCCGCTGGCCGCTTTGTTGGGAGCTTTCCGTGCACAAATAGATCTCGGCATCGGCGCCATTGGCGGCAAGGATTCCATGAGCGGCAGCTTTGAGAATCTGGATGTGCCGCCCACGCTGGTAAGCTTCGCAGTTACAACCGAAAAATTGAAGAATATCCAGTCTCCTGAGTTTAAAAAGGCCGGTCATTCCGTATACCTGCTGGCACCCCAGCGGGATGAAAGGGGAATGCCAAAGTCGGCCTCTCTGCTGGAGCTGTTTGAGCGGATTACCGCATTGCAGCGCAGCGGCAAGCTGATTTCCTGCTACGCTGTCGGGGCCGGCGGCGTTTTGGAGTCTGTGATGAAGATGGCCTTCGGCAACGGATTTGGCTTCCGTTTTGCCGACGGTCAGCAAGTTTCCGAGCTGAAGAAGCGGCAGTATGCTTCCTTTGTGGCGGAGCTGACAGAGCCCATTGAAAATGCTGTCTTCCTCGGCACTGTCACAGAAGAGCAGAGCTTTGTCCTCGGCAGCGAGCGGGTGGATGGACAGCGCCTGTGCGCCCTGTGGGAGCATCGGCTGGAGGACGTCTATCCCAGTGGGCTGGATCAGCCTGTGAAGCAACAGGAGAATCTCTCCTATCAGGCTCAAAAGCGGGTTGCACCTGCCATTCGCTGCGCCAAGCCCAAGTTCCTGATTCCCGCCTTCCCGGGCACCAACTGCGAGTATGATAGTGCAAAGGCTGTACGCGACGCAGGAGCTGAGGCGGAGATTCTGGTTATCAATAATCTCTCAGCCGATGGCATCCGCCGTTCAGTGGAACGGTTTGCTGCCCTGCTGCGGCAGTCCCAGGTGGTCTTTATCCCCGGCGGCTTCTCCGGCGGCGACGAGCCCGACGGAAGCGGCAAGTTTATTACCGCCTTCTTCCGCAACGCGGAAATCCGGGAAGGTGTCACAGAGCTGCTGGAGCGCCGTGACGGCCTGATGCTGGGCGTCTGCAACGGTTTCCAGGCCCTTGTAAAGCTGGGGCTGGTTCCCTTCGGTAAGATCACTGACCCCAATGAAAACGCGCCCACGCTGACCTTCAATACCATCGGGCGCCACCAGTCCCGCATCGTTCGCACCAGGATTGTCTCCGACAAATCCCCCTGGTTTGCCAAGCTGCGGGTGGGGGACGTGGTGAGTGTTCCCATTTCCCACGGCGAAGGCCGCTTTATCTGCCCGGAGAATCTGCTCGGGGAGCTGATTCAAAAGGGCCAGATTGCCACCCAATACGTGGATCTGGCGGGAAATGCCACCGACGATCTCCACTTCAATCCCAACGGCTCTGTGCTGGCCATCGAGGGCATCACCTCTCCTGACGGGCGCGTGCTGGGCAAGATGGGCCACAGCGAGCGAATCGGCGCTGGCCTGTATCGCAATGTTCCCGGCGAGTATGACAGCCATCTCTTCCAGGCGGCTGTGGAATATTTCCGCGGCTAATTGATTCGCAAGGGTGCCGCGATCAACGATCAATCCGAAAGCAAAGGAGCGCAAATAGAATGGCTACATTTATTACCGAACCCTCCCGCACCTTTAATGAGTACCTGCTGATTCCCGGCTATTCCTCTGAGGAATGCGTTCCGGCTAACGTCAGCCTTCGAACCCCCCTGGTGAAATTTCGTCGGGGCGAAGAGCCTGCCATCAGCCTGAACATTCCCCTGGTTTCTGCCATTATGCAGGCTGTCTCTGACGATCGACTTGCCGTGGCGCTGGCCACAGAAGGCGGTGTTTCCTTTATCTTCGGCAATCAATCCATTGAGAGCGAAGCAGCAATGGTCAAGCGGGCCAAGGATTACAAAGCCGGATTTGTTCGCAGTGACTCCAATCTTCGCCCGGAAAGCACCCTGGCGGAGGTGATTGCCCTGCGGCAGAAAACCGGCCACTCTACCATGGCTGTCACCGAAGACGGGACCTCCGAGGGCAAGCTGGTGGGCATTGTCACCAGCCGCGATTACCGTGTGAGCCGCATGAATCCCGATGTGAAGGTGTCCGACTTTATGACCCCGCTGGAAAAACTGATTACTGCCCCCGAGGGAACCACCCTCAAGGAAGCCAATGACATTATCTGGGATCATAAGCTCAATTCTCTGCCCATTGTCAATGCGGCCGGCCAGCTCTGCTACTTCGTTTTCCGTAAGGACTACGATTCCCACAAGCAGAACATGAATGAGCTGCTCGATAACCACAAGCGCTATGTGGTGGGAGCCGGTATCAACACCCGGGACTATGAAAACAGGATTCCCGCGCTGATTGAGGCTGGCGCCGACGTGCTCTGCATTGATTCCTCCGAGGGCTTTTCCGAGTGGCAGAGGCGTACGCTGGCCTGGGCGCGGGCGAACTACGGCGAGAAGATCAAGATCGGCGCCGGCAACGTGGTGGACGCCGAAGGCTTTCGCTTTCTGGCAGAATCCGGCGCAGATTTTGTCAAGGTCGGCATCGGCGGCGGTTCCATTTGCATTACCCGCGAGACGAAGGGCATCGGCAGGGGACAGGCCACAGCCCTGATCGAGGTCTGCAAGGCCCGGGACGAGTACTTTGCCGAAACCGGCGTTTACATTCCCGTCTGCTCCGACGGCGGTATCGTCTATGACCATCACATCACCCTGGCGCTGGCAATGGGGGCGGACTTCGTGATGCTGGGCAGATACTTCGCCCGCTTTGACGAGAGCCCCTCCAACAAGGTCTCCATCAACGGGACTTACTACAAGGAGTACTGGGGCGAGGGTTCCGCCAGAGCCCGCAACTGGCAGCGCTACGACATGGGCGGCGACAAAAAGCTCTCCTTTGAGGAAGGCGTGGACTCCTACGTCCCCTATGCCGGCAGTCTCAAGGACAACGTGGCGCTGACTCTCAGCAAGGTCAAGTCCACCATGTGCAACTGCGGCGCTCTGTCGATTGCAGAGTTCCAGAAGAAGGCCAAGCTGACGCTGGTTTCCGCTACCAGTATCGTCGAGGGCGGCGCCCACGACGTGATCCAGAAGGATACCAGCTCCATGATGAAATGACGGCAGCAGCGCAAGTTGCGGCGTATCTCTGAATCAAACAAAATTCTCGAAATTGCAAACCGGCAGGCTGAGGTTTCACCTGCCGGTTTTTGCTGCATAGTTAACAAATTTGACTGGTTATATTGCACAAAAAGACCAATACATCCAATGAAAAAGCGTTGAAAAACTTAAGAATATTGATGTAAATCTTAAGACGCAAAAGACTTGACATTTTGTGATTTTTATGGGAAAATTTAGATGTTTTTGTCGATATTTCAAGCCTGCTTTTGAGATTACAGAACTGTCAAATTGTGCCTGAAAAGAGGGGTGAGAGGTCGTCACAAAGGCCAAATACGAATCAGCTTATCCGTTTACAGGGAAGGCCTGGGGAACGACAATCATGTAAACGAGTAACGGTGCTGTAGTGAATTGAAAAGAGCTTGACAGGACGAAAAACAAAACTTTGAAAAGGAAGGAAATCGATGAATTGCTCTAAAAGGATCCTTGCGTTTTTCCTGGTTCTGACCCTTGTAGTGCAGGTTCTGCCTCTGAGTGTCTTTGCAGAGGCTTCCAATTCTGTCCGGGCCACAGAGCAGGAAATCGTCTCGGAAGAGACACCCGGCGCGGAGGAAGAGACCCCCGCGGAAGAAACAAGTATGTTGCAAATCGCAAACAATTTAGAAGAAGCTTCAGAAGAAGCCGCCGCAGTCCCTGATGATTTGAACTCGGATTCGAGCGATGAAACAGTCTCCGGTAACTGCGGCGAGGACTTAAGCTGGGAATTTTCCCCCAAGAGCGGAACCCTCACCATCATCGGCTCCGGGAAAATGTCAAACTATGACAACGGCAATCAGAAAAGCCCCTGGTCAGCCTATGCAAGCCAGATTCAGTCAGTGGAATTTCCGGAGGGCCTGACCGGGATCGGCAACTACGCCTTTGCGGGCTGCAGCGCCCTTAGCGAAATTCAGCTTCCTGAACATCTGGAAAGCATCGGCGACTACGCCTTCTCCGAATGTACCGGGGCTTCCGGCAGTCTGGAGATCCCGAGCAGTGTGACAAGCATTGGAAGCCATGCCTTCCAGAAATGCAGTGGGCTGAATGGAAGTTTGACCCTGCATGAAGGCCTGAAGACGATCTCGACTTATGCATTCTATAATTGCAACAAGCTGACAGGGGATCTGGTGATTCCCAACAGCGTGACCAGCATGGGGACTTACGCGTTCTCTGGCTGCTCCGGGATGAACGGAACTTTGACCCTGCCCGACAGCTTGTCCGCCATTGCGAGTAGCGCATTTTCCGGCTGCAGCAATCTGACAGGTGAATTGCGTATTCCGGACAGCGTAACAACAATCAACAGTTCTGCATTCTATAACTGCAGCGGATTCACATCCATCGTGTTTGGTGAAAACTTCAAAGATCAATTTTCCAAGAATGCGTTCTATAATTGCACCGGTGTGGAAAAAATTACATTTGCGCGGCTGACACCGGCTGGCATCAGTACCAGTGGCGATGCGTCTTATTACAATCCTTTCTATCACATGAGCAAGCTGAAAACGATCTACGTGCCGGCGGAGGCCTACAGCGCCTATGTGACGGCATACAAGAGCTACGTTCCTGCGAAGACCCGGTTTAAGGTCACTGGAGCCTCCAGCGATTTCCAGATTGACGAGGGCGT
>JAGAEW010000069.1 GCA_017612935.1 Oscillospiraceae bacterium | reverse complement strand
GTTCCTGGTTCTGTTTTTACCACGGATCTGACCGGAAGAAAATGATTACAGAAAGTGCAGCAGGTTCAGCCCGATTTCCGGATCTTGCCTGCGCTCCACCGCGCCGTCGATCACACGGATCACCATTTCACAGGTTGCGCTGACAACAGCCCGGTTCAAATGCCCGCCGAAGACAGCACCCTTGTCATCTCCGGCACTGATATGGAGGTGTTGGTAAATTTCCCCATTCATGCGGGTAATCGTACCGGTCAGGGAAACAATTTCAAAGGCACCCTCATACTGATTGGAATAGTACTTTTTCTCTGCCGTATGATAGACCCCTGCCGTAAAGTCATTGACCGCCCCCAGAGCTTCCACGCTTGCCAGCTGAAGATCTTCTTTCTTTGCAAGCAACTGAAGCTGCTCCACAATTTCTTCGCCCCTGTCCAGGCGAACAATCAGCGTATCCTGAAAACGTCTGTAATCCATAGCATTCCTTCCTTTCCCGTTTTTGCTACCTTCGTGTCCGGCGGCCTCAGCTCTCCATCATCAGATGGATGATCTCTTTGTCGGTCTGCTCCATTCCAAGGCGGGCAAGCTTGCCCACGGTGGAGATGGTGTTCTCCACGCCCTTTTTCACAATGCCGTCGCCGCCGAAAAACTGGTTGCCGTTCTCATACATGGCCAGACCCAGCAGTCCCGCGTCCACCGCCGCGGCAATTTTCGCCGCGCAGCTCGCCTTGGCCCCGTCGCAGATGATCCCGGAGGTAACGGCCACCGTGTTGACCACGGTATGGGCGATCATCTCGTAGCGTCCCCCCTTCAGGTAGGCAACGCCTGCACCGGCCCCGGCCCCGGCGCTGACTGCACCGCAGTAGGCGGAGAGCCGGCCGATCCCGGTCTTGAGATGGGTGGTGACAAGATTGGAAACGCACAGCGCCCGCAGCAGCTCTTCCCGGGTCTTTCCGGTCTCCCGGGCATAGACAATCACCGGAACGGAAGCTGTAATGCCCTGGTTGCCGCTGCCGGAGTTGATGACCACCGGCAGCTCACAGCCGTTCATTCTCGCGTCGCTGGCGGCCGCGGCCCAGGCCCGCATTTTGCAGTTCAGATCCTGTTCTCTCCCCTGCAAGACCGTTTTTCCGATGTTTGCCCCGTAATGGCCCCGCATCCCCTCCTCGGCAATGGCTGTATTATAGCGGATCTGCCGTTCAAGAACCTCCCGCACATCCTCCGGCTCCACATGATCGGCAAAATCCACAATGCCTTCAATGGTCAGACATCTGCGATCTGTCAGGCCGTCTTCCTTTGTCACGCATTCCTTCTCCAGCAGGGTTTGGCCGTTGTGTCGGATACAGACCAGGTTTGTATGGTAGTCCACAATGCGGACAAAGGCCTGATCCTGCCCGTTCCAGGCTGTAAGCTGGATGTCAAAAATATGGTTTGTATCGGCACAGCGGACCTCAATCGGTACGGATTTCAGATATTCGGAGGTTTCATCAATCTCCTCCTCTGTAACCTTAGAAATCACCTCCAGCTCCGCCTCTGGATTGCCCGCCACAGCCCCCACCGCAGCTGCCGCCGGGATGCCCCGCAGTCCTCCCGTATGGGGAACTACCACGCTCTTAACGTTTTTTATTATATTGCCGCTAACCTCTATCAGCATACGATCCGGCACTGCACCGAGTACCCCTTTGGCCTTTGCCGCCGCATAGGCGATGGCAATGGGTTCTGTACAGCCCATGGCTGGACGGAGTTCCTCCTTGAGAATTTGAACATAGTACTGATAACAGGGATCGGTTTTCTTCATATCCGTATACTCCTAATCTGCATGATAATATGAACCGGAACGCTGAGCCCGCGGTTTTCATTCGACCGCAGCCGCCCAAAGTCAGTATTGGTATTTGGATTGTTTTGTCCGCCAGAAAGCCCACGTCACCAGGCTTGCCGCCAGTTCCGCCACCACAAGGGAATACCAGATTCCGTCCAGGCCGAAGGCCAGCGGAAGCAGCAAAACGGCTCCGACCTGAAACACCAGCGTGCGAAGAAAGGAAATCAGAGCGGAGGTTTTTCCGTCATTCAGAGCGGTAAAAAAGGAAGATCCGAAAATCGGAATCGCAGCAAAGAGGAAGGAGAAGCCAAAAATTCGAAAGGCCCGCAGGGTCATTTTCACCAGCTCCGGGTCATTTCCCACATAGAGCCGGGCCAGAGGCTTCGCCAGCATCTGCGCTGTAAGTACCATGAGCACGGAACACACGCACAGAATCCACAGGCTCTTATGACGCAGGCTCCGCAGCTCCTGCGTATTCTGGGCGCCGAAGTGATAGCTGACAATCGGCGCAGTCCCCACGGAATAGCCCACAAAAATCGAGATAAAGACAAAGCAGACGTACATCAGCACGCCGTAAGCCGACACACCGTTCTCCCCGGCGTACTTCATCAACTGGGCATTGTAAAGCATACTGACCACAGACATGGACACGTTGGAGACAAACTCCGACGAGCCGTTGCCCAGCACCTTTCTCAACGCCTTTCCGTCGAAGCGGGCCTTCCCGATTCGCAGCAGACTGGGATTCGGCCGCAGGAAGTAGAAAAGCGGCACTATGCCCCCAACCGCCTGACTGGCCACGGTGGCAAGGGCCGCGCCCTCCACATCCAATCGGAGAATCCCCACCAGCAGCCAGTCCAACAGCATATTCATGCAGCCGGCAGCCACGGTGACGTAGAGGCCCATCTGGGGCTTTTCCGCCGTGACAAAAAAGCTGTGAAATTCAAATTGCAGCATCAGCGCCGGCATTCCCAGCAGCAGGATTCTGCCATAGCGGACACAGATCGGCAGCATGGTCGCATCTGCACCGAGCAATTTTGCCGCCGGTTCCAGAATCCAGATGCCCACAGCGGCAATCAGCACGGCAACCGCCACCGTCAGGTAGATCAGCATGGAAAACAGCGCGTTGGCAGCCTCTGATTTGCCCTCTCCCAGATATTTCCCGATCAGAGCGCTGCCGCCGGCCCCCAGCATAAAACCGATGGGTCCCAGCAGCATCAGAAACGGAATGATAAAGTTGACCGCTGCAAAGGGCGTCTTTCCCACATAGTTCGAGATAAAGAAGCCATCCACCACCCCATAAACAGAGGTGAAAACCATCATGGCAATCGAGGGCAGGGCAAAGCGCAGCAGGCGCCTGTAGTTGAAATGATCAGAAAGACGGATTCTCATTTGGCGCAGGAATTCCTTTCAAAAAACTTCTGCGTGAAATCCGCCACAGCCGGCGCCAGATCCCGAATCTCCCAGTCGGTGGTATTGACCGTCAAATGATAGGAATTACGTTCTCCCCAGCGGTTCCCCGCCACCAGCTCCCGGGTCGCGGATCGGCTGCGGTCGATGCGGCGGATCTGCCGCTCAATCTCCTTATCACTCAGAGCGCTTCCATCCTCCGCCCGCTCCCGGCAGCGGCGGATTTTGGCCTCCATCTCGGCGCAGACAAAGAGACGGAAGGGCTCATAGTCCCGCAAAAAGAAATCAGCATTTCGGCCCACAAGAATACAACTGCGCCCGCTCTTTCCGATCCGCTCAATAACCTCCTTCTCCTTTACCAGAAGGTCTGTGTTTGGGGCAGTGGAAACCGTAAAACTGCGACGGAAGGTAATGGGAACCGCCCACCACTCGTGGCGTTCCAGCACGGCGTTCACATAATTTGCATCCATTCCTTTTTCCGCTGCCACCGCGTCGATGATTTCCCGGTCATAGTAATCCCAGCCCAAAAGGTCTGCCATACGCTTCCCGAGCTCCCGCCCGCCGCTGCCGAATTCCCGGCTGATTGTTAAAATATTCATAGCCGCCTCCTGTTTCTCTTCGTTCTTTCTATTATACCTGAAAAAAAGCCGGATGTAAACCCAGAAAAACCGATAAAACCGGCAACCGAGCAGCCTCTTGGGAGACTGCCCGGTTGCCGATCGCACTATCGCAAATCGCCGCCCTGATAGCGTGCCCGTTCGCCGCCGATAAATTTCGGCCGGGTGCGGGCACAGACCAGCGACGCCTGGCCGATTTGTTTTACCGAAATCCGCACCGGAACTGCCACATCCCGCAGGTGCATACCGATCAGCGTATCACCGATATCGATTCCGGCGTGGGCACGAATATGCTCCACCGCGACGGGATCGGCAAGCCGCTCGAAGGTGACAGTGGCAAAAGAGCCGCCGCCGTGCTCCCAGGGACAGACGTTCACCGATTCATAGCCATATTGCTCTGCTGCCGCCCGCTCCAGTATCAAGGCCCGGTTCAGATGCTCACAGCACTGAGCCGCCAAAAAAAACCCGTTTTCCTGCAAAACCGGATAGATTCCCTCAAAAACTGCCGCAGCAGCCTCAGGGCTGGAGCCCTTGCCGATTCGATTTCCTAAAATCTCACTGGAAGAGCAGCCGACGACAAAAATCCCGCCCGGCCGCATATGGGCCTGCTCCAGCAGCTCCCGCACCGCGGTTTCCGCTGCAGCGCGAATTTCTTCCATTTGCATAGAATTATCCTTCCTTCTCTTCAAATAGCAGTCTGCTTTGCGGCACCGCTGTCAGCGCCCGGAGCAAAAGGACGGCCAGCAGCGCACCCCCTGCAGCCTGAAGCAGATTGGCCGGCACACCGCCAACCGCGCCAAGGCCGTAGCCCAAAACGGCACTCTCATACAGAAAATAGCCCAGAACCATCCAAAGCTCCCCGGAAATTGCAGCAATTACAACAGAAAACTTCGTGCGATGTTTCAACATCAAGTAGAGCCGCGCTGCCAGCAGCGCCATCAGCCCCTTGACAATCAAGGTGCCCGGCGCATAATAGGCATAGCTGAGCAACAGATCCGCCAGAGCGGAGCCCAGCGCCGCGGAGGCCGCTCCGTAATAGGGCCCCAGAAGAACGGCTCCCAGCAGTACCACGCAGTCCCCTGCGTTCACGTAGCCCTTTACAGCGGGAATGGGTATGCTGATGATCATTGTTGCCACGCAGGTCAGCGCCGCGAAAACAGCTGCCTTCACCAGGCGCAGAACGCCGTCTTTCTTCAAAAGTACCCCCTCCGATGCCTTTGGTTTATTTCTTTTCACTGTACCGGCAGGGAAGCGCTGACAGCAATCGGGCACCCCTTTCCAGGTGATGTCTTCTTTTCCTGCCGGCGGCGCTCAGATCTCCCTGCGTCCCTCCAGAGCCCGCAGCAGGGTCACTTCGTCGGAATATTCCAACTGGCTTCCCACGGGGACACCGTAGGCCAGCCGTGTGACCTTGACCTCCATCGGTCGAAGCAGGCGGGAAATGTACATTGCCGTGGCGTCCCCTTCCGTATCCGGGTTGGTCGCCATAATGATCTCCCGTACGCCGCCCTGGGAAACGCGGGAAAGCAGCTCCCGAATTCGGATATCGTCCGGTCCCACATGGTTCAGCGGGGAAATCACCCCGTGGAGCACATGGTATACACCATCGTACTCCCGAGCCCGCTCCATGGCAATCACATCCCGGGGCTCCGCCACCACGCAGATCAGGCTATGGTCCCGTCGTGAATCGTCACAGATGGCACACAGTTCCCGGTCGGTCAGATTCTGACAGACCGGACAGGTATGAACCTCCTGCTTGGCCTCGACAATCGCCCGTGCGAAGCCGGCCGCTTCCTCATCGGACAGGCTCAGGACGTGAAACGCCAGACGCTGCGCCGTCTTGCCACCGATGCCCGGCAGTCTGGCAAATTCCTCCGTCAGACGTTCCAGCGGAGCCGGAAAATATCGAAGCATCAGAGCAGGCCGCCCAGATTCCCGAGATTCACGCCGCCGGTGAGCTTGTTCAGGCCGGCGCTGGCTTCATCGCCCACTTGCCGCATTGCTTCATTGATGGCGGCAATAATCATGTCCTGAAGCATCTCCACATCCTCGGGGTCCACGGCCTCGGGCTTGATTTCCAGTCTGAGTACTTCATGCTTACCGTTGATGACAGCCTTGACCATGCCGCCGCCTGCCGTTGCCTCGTACTCCTTCTGTTCCATTTCTTCCTGCATCTTCAGCATTTCCTGCTGCATTTTCTGCGCCTGCTTAATCATATTAGCGCTGATGCCACCTCCGAGAGGGCCGCCGCGAAATCCACCTTTTGCCATAGTTAAAAACCTCCTTTGATTTGGGTGATGGGCCATTGATTCGGCCGCTATTCCTGAATGTGTGCAAGATCCGGGAACTTTACAAGATTGTCCCGAAGTTTCTGAATGGGGTCTGTTTTGTCTTTCTGAGGGTCCCGCAGGGTAAACCGCACCCGAACCGGACGTCGAAGCAGCGCGGCAGCTTGCTGGGCAATAAAAGCACGGACATCCTCATGGTCCACGATTTCCAAAATAAACGCATCAATCGCCACCAGATCCAGCTGCTCTCCCCGGAGCACCGGGACGATCATTTTTTCGCTGCCGGTATTGATATACCCCCCCAGCGACGGTCTCCATCTGCGAACCGCGTCTGCCAGATCGGTCCAAAAGCTCACCGGCAGTTCCTCCGTTGTCACACGCTGAGAGACAGGGGGCTCCCGCTCGGGCTCCTCCGGGGACTGCGCCGGGGTCTGTGCCGGGGTCTGTGCCGGGGTCTGTGCCGGAGTCTGTGCCGGAGCTTCTCCCTCAACTGCAGGGCTCTGAGCTGCCGGAAGAACCCCGGACGCCAGCACGGTTTCCACCCGGGAGAGTCGGGCGCTGATGGCCTGTGCGTCCAGATCCAGCGCCGGATCGCACATCCGCAGCAGACAGAGCTCCACATCCACCCGGCGATTTGCACTCCGGTTGAAGCCCGAAGCCGTTTCCTGAAGCAAACAGGTATGTCGTAGAAGCTCTGCCGCCGTGAAGTACGGCAACAGCTCCTGCAATTCCGCATCGGTACAGATGCCGGTGAGCATGGCTGCACCGGTCTGGGGCGCTGTTTTCAGCAGCAGCAGGTCCCGACACAGGCGCACCAACTCATCCACCAGAGCCGAGATGTCCTTACCCTGTGCATATTGAGCGGTAAAGAGGGTCAAAACCTGCTTCGCATCCTGCTGCGCCACAGCCCTCAGCAGTTGTGCGGCGATTCTGGCTCCGGCAATGCCCAAAGTCCTGTAAACCGTCTCAGCACCGATCTGCCCCTGCGCAGCGGCAGCGCATTGGTCCAAAAGCGAAAGGCCGTCCCGCAGAGCTCCGTCCGCCAGCCGCCCCAGCAGATTTGCCGCCTCGTCGCTCAGATCGATTCCCTCCTCGTAGGCAACAAAATGAAGCCGGGCCGCAACGTCCTCCGGATCAATGCGGCGGAAGGAAAATCTCTGGCAGTGGGAGAGAATGGTAGCCGGAACCTTGTGCAGCTCTGTCGTCGCCAAAATGAACATCAGATGGGCGGGAGGCTCCTCAATGATCTTCAGCAGTGCGTTAAAAGCCGAAATGGAGAGCATATGAACCTCGTCGATGATATAGACGCGCTTTTTGACCTCCGCCGGAGCATAAATTGCATCCTCCCGCAGGCTGCGGACATTGTCTACGCCGTTGTTGGAGGCGGCATCAATTTCCAGTACATCCATACAGGCGCCGCTGTCGATGCTGCGGCAGGCAGAACAGCAGTTGCAGGGATTGCCGTCAATGGGATTGAGACAGTTGACGGCCTTGGCCAGAATTTTGGAGCAGGTCGTCTTGCCCGTGCCACGGGATCCAGTAAAGAGGTAGGCGTGACTGAGCTTTCCTGTGACGACCTGAGTTTTCAGAATTTGCGTAATGCTCCCCTGACCGATGACATCGTCAAAGCTCTGGGGGCGATATTTTCTGTAGAGTACCTGATACAAGAAAAGCTCCCCCTTGGTACAGTCTCTGAAGGCCGTGTCGGATACGCACGCACCGGCCCATGACAAGATCGCACACCTACATTTGAACTTGCGTTATCCCCGTTTCCCGGACAGCCAGCTCAGAAGCGGCTGACTCACGGCACACGGAACTTGCCGCTTAATGCTGCTCGGTTCCCCGCCTGACATGGTTCACGGGGTTCCGTTGCGTGAGACCGATCCCTCAACACCGCTTATTCGGACAGCAGCACAACGCAAGCCCGGGTGTAGGAATTCACTCCTGCTATAGCGGATTGCAGGTGACAGGGCACCGCTATCTCCCCGGCTAGTGCGACCTTGTCACAGGCCGGTACGCTTGCGACAAGACTTTATTCTATTTTACACAATTTGCATGGATTTTGCAAGTAGTTTTCAAGCAGATTACAGTTTGCTTTCAATAAAATCCGCCAGTTCTCCGAGCGTTGCAACCTTTTCCTCCAGTTCCAGATCAATGCCCAGCTCAGATTCGAGATCCATAAGCATTTCGACGGTATCAAGAGAATCCAGATGCAGGCTTTCGAAACTTGTATCCCGGTCGAGGTTCTCGGCAGGAATATCCAGTTCTCTGGACAGATAAGCAATCAATTTCTCCAGCATAAGCGGGCCTCCTAATTGTGATCCAGATTCGGACGGGTCAAATAACCCGACTCACTATCATGTATCATACAGATTTTTTTCAGCTTGTCAAGAGAAATTTTTTCGAAGCGCTCTGAGGAGCCCTCCCAATTCGGCTTCAAGCCCCGCAAAATCAGCCTGTCGCGGCATTTTCTCCCTTTCCCTGCGCTCAGTTCAGAAAATCCTTCAGGACCTTGGAACGGGAGGGGTGACGCAGCTTGCGAAGGGCCTTCGCCTCAATCTGACGGACCCGCTCCCGGGTCACATCGAATTCCTTCCCCACTTCCTCAAGGGTATGGGGTCTGCCGTCCTCCAGACCGAAGCGCAGCCGCAGCACCTTGCACTCCCGGGGGCTCAGGGTCTGCATAACCTCCCCGAGCTGCTGGCGGAGCATCTTGAAGGACGTAGCCTCCGCCGGTTCTCCGACAATGTTGTCCGGAATGAAGTCCCCGAGATGGCTGTCATCCTCTTCGCCCACCGGCGTCTCCAGTGAAACCGGATCCTGCGCCATCTTCATAACCTCCGCTACCCGGTCCTCCGAAATTCCCAGTTCCCGGCTGATCTCCGTGACGGTCGGCTCCCGTCCCAGCGCCTGCAGCAGCGTGCGGGAGGTACGGGAAATCCGGTTGATAGTTTCAACCATGTGAACAGGAATGCGAATGGTTCTGGCCTGATCCGCCACGGCCCGGGTGATGGACTGGCGGATCCACCAGGTCGCATAAGTGGAAAACTTGTAGCCCTTGGTATGGTCGAACTTCTCTACCGCCTTCAAAAGGCCCATATTGCCCTCCTGGATCAGGTCCAGCATCTGCATTCCCCGGCCCAGATAGTGCTTTGCAACGGAAACAACCAGCCGCAGATTGGCCTCCACCATGCGATTCTTCGCCGCCTCATCGCCTTCTGCAATCCGTTCGGCCAGCTTCAGCTCCTCCTCTGTGCTCAGAAGCGGAATCTTGCCGATTTCCTTGAGATACATCCGAATCGGGTCGGTGGTAGTAATCTCCTCGGAAGCCATCGCGTCAAGATCCAGATTATCCGGAAACTGTTCTTCGACTTCCATCAGATCGTCCTCCGAGGGAAGCAGATCCTCTGCGGCATCCAAAATATCCGATACGTCGGAAACGTCGATTTCGATGCCGGCCTTTTCCAGCGCATCGTAAATCATCTCAGTCTGCTTTTCGTCTGCTTCAATGGCATCCAGCGTGTTGAGCAACTGCATGGACGTCACCTTGCCGCTTTTCTTTCCGGCTTCAATCAGGCTTTTCAGCTTCTGCTGGAGTGTGTCATTCTGTTCCACGTTCGTTCCCTCCGTATCCTTTTTTCGCCCTCAACTGTTTCGACAATTCCAAGAGATCCTCATCGTCGTTCTTCTGCCGGGTTTTTTCGTGTTCCTCCCGGATAAGCTTTACACAATCCAAAAACGCCCGTTCCCCCGCCACACGGTCCGCTGTCCCGCAAATGGCGGACAGACGGGCAAGCTCCTCAGGGCTGAAGCCCTCCAGAACTGCCAGCGTCACCTGCAGTCCCTCCCGAAATCGACCGGCCAGGGCATCATAGGCCCGGCCGAGAAAGTCCACAGAAAATTCCGCGCCCCGCAGACCCTCTGCTTTGTCCAACAGCGCCGGCTCTAAAAGAATCTGAGCGATCACTTCCTCCTCCGCTCTGGCGGAGCGGGGATTCTGATATTCGCTCCGCAGTCTCCGGTTCTGGGGCAGCATGCTCACAGCGGGAGAAAGATCCTCCTTCTCCTGTTGCCGCTTTGCGCGATAGACCCGTTTTTTGAAGGCCTTGTCCACCTCCAGCAGCATGGCCTCCTTGGAGATGCCTGCCGCCTTTGCCGCCCGCTCGGCATAGATCTCCCGCTCCGGCGTCGTCTGAAAGCTGGAAATCAACTCCGCCGCCTTGAGGGAAAACTCCGCCCGCTGCTCGTCCTGCGTCAGGTCAAATCGGTCTTGCAGGGAAATCAGCCGATAGTCCGCCTGGTTCTCCGAGCCCTGAATCAGTACCTCGAAGGGGTCCGCGCCGAATTTGTGTAAAAATTCGTCGGGATCCTTGGCATCCCGGAGCTTCAGAATCTTCACCTTGACCCCGGCGCGGGAAAACATCTGTATGGCCCTCTGGGTGGCATTTTGCCCGGCGGAATCATTATCATAGGTCATAATCACCTGATCCGCATACTTGCCGATCAGGTTGACCTGCTCCTCTGTCAGGGCCGTTCCCTGAGAGGCCACCGCGCAGTCGAAGCCATACTGGTGACAGGCAATGGCGTCCATCGGCCCCTCGCAGAGAATGATATAGGGTCGCTTGGACTTCTTTGCCAGATTCATTGCAAAGAGGAATTTTCGCTTGCTGAAAATCATCGTATCCGTGGGATTGATATATTTGGCCGTAGCATTGGGATCCAGTGCCCGTCCGGAAAAACCGATAAAGTTTCCCGCAATGTCAATTTGGGGAAACATAACGCGATTTCTGAATCTGTCAAAGAAATGATCCTCGTTTTTTTTCGATTTTGACGCAAGATTTGCGGCCAGCAGTTCCTCCTTTGAGTAGCCCTTTTGCATCATGGCCGGGATCAGGGAATGGAAGTCATCCGGCGCAAAACCGATGCCGAATTTCGTCACGACAGCCCAATCAAGACCGCGTTTGACCAAATATTCCCTGGCTCTCCTTCCCGCATCGGATCGCAGCATCTCATGGTAATACCTTGCCGCATCCTTGCAGAGTCTCCATAAGCTTTCCTTCGCCTTATACTGGTTTTCGTATCGTTCATCCTCCGGAACCTCTAAATTCACTCTTCTGGCAAGGAAGCGCACGGCATCCGGATAGGAAAGCCCCTCAATTTCCATGATAAAGGTTATGACGTGACCGCCCTTATGGCATCCAAAGCAATAGAACATATCTTTTTCCGGCAAAACCGAAAAAGAGGGGGTTTTTTCTCCGTGAAAGGGACACAGGCCAAACAGGCGGTTTCCCTTTTTCCGGAGCTGGACGTATTGGCCGACTACCTCGTCAATCGGATTTTTCGCCACAAGCTCGTCAAGAAAAGCTGCTGGAAACGCCAAGGATTTCTCACCTCCTGCGAAAGAGTTGCCGGGCCGAAGACCCCGGATTCATCTCTTCCGATCCTAACTTGAAATCATTCCGTAATGTTTGTCCTTCAGCTTTCCGTCGGGGGCAGGACAGCACCCACAGTCCGAAGGACGAAGCGGCAATCTACCGGATGGCCCAGCCGGCAGGGACAAAAATCTCTTCGAATTTATAGACGGCATATTTGTCCGTCATACCTGCCACATAGTCGCAGACGACTCTGGGCATACCCTCCAGATCCAGTTGGGGCAGGAAATCCTCCGGCAATTTTTCCGGATGCTCGATATAGTAGCGATAGAGAGCCTGAATAATGCGGCGGGCCTTGGATTCCTCTCCCTTGGCAATGGGGTTGCGGTACACCCGTTCGAACATAAAGCGCCGCAGCTCCAGCATGGCTGTCTCCACCTCCGGCGTCATCTCCACCGCGGGTCGGCCCTGAGAGCTCTGCACCACGTCGGAAACCAGCGTGTTGATACGCTGGGCATGGGTCGTCCCCAAAACGGCGGAAATCCGGGCCGGGATGTCTTCATTTCTGAGGATTCCCGCCCGCATAGCGTCGTCAATGTCGTGGTTGATATAGGCAATCCGGTCCGCCAGGCGAACAATCTGCCCCTCCAGCGTCTCAGGCAGCTCACTGCCGCTGTGGCAGAGAATGCCGCGCCGGACCTCATAGCTCAGATTGAGACCCTGTCCGTCCTTTTCAAGCTTGTCCACCACCCGCAGAGACTGCTCATTGTGGTGAAACTCGACGCCCATGGCCTCGCTCAGAGCCGCTTCTCCGGCATGACCAAAGGGCGTATGCCCCAGATCGTGGCCCATGGCGGCGGCCTCGGTCAGATCTTCATTGAGCCGCAGCGCCCGGGCAATGGTCCGTGCAATCCGGGCAACCTCCAGCGTATGGGTCATGCGGGTCCGATAGTGGTCCCCTTCGGGCTGCAGAAACACCTGCGTTTTGTGCATCAGGCGGCGGAAGCTCCGGCTGTGGAGGATGCGGTCCGCATCCCGCTGATAGCAGGTACGGTCCTCCCGCTCCGGCTCCGCACGGCCTCGCCCCCGGCTCATGGAAGCCAGCGCGGCATAGGGCGCAAGGCTCTCCCGCTCCCGCTGCTCGGTGAATTCTCGCACATTCATTTTTATGACCATTCCTTTCGCTGCGCTCCAAGGCACAAAAAAGCATGAAACCGGTTGCCTCTACGCAGCAAGCAAAAAATGTGTTAGAATAGGCTTGAGGAAGCAGGCACACTTCAGAGCACGTGGAGGTGAGTAGGCTCGCCTCGCGCTGGACTGAATTTTTATGTGTTGCCGGACGCTCTTTCAAGCACAAATAAGT